>JAQGOW010000206.1 GCA_028293405.1 Verrucomicrobiales bacterium | reverse complement strand
CCCGCTTGCACGGTTCAGTGACCACGCCTTCAACCTCACTGTGACCCCGGATGGCTCAACGGCCTATGTCTTCGACGCGGTTGCCTACAACGTTCGCAAACTCGTTCGTTTTGGCGGAGTAATCTGGGGAACACCATCGTCGGCGGACATTGGCACGAACTCAGTGGAACTGGCGGCAAGGGATGCCGAAATCGGTGTGCAGAATTTCGACATTATCGTCGGTGCCGGCAACAGCGCTCCGACCGCGACCAATCAATCCGTGGAACTGTTTGAAAACTCCCTCGCTAATATCACGTTGACGGCAACGGATGTAGATGGCGACCCATTGACCTACACTGTCACTCAGTCGCCCGCGAACGGCACCTTGATCGGCACTGCGCCGAACGTCACTTATCAGCCGAACACTAACTTCGTCGGTTCCGACAGCTTCACGTTCATCGTTAATGATGGCCACACCGATTCACAACCCGCCACGGTTTCGCTCACGATCGATTACCGAGCTCCGTTGGTCCTGACTATCGCCCGAAATGCCAACCAAGTGAACCTGTCGTGGTCCAGTGGCTACGCCACAGCGATTCTGGAAAGCACAACTGCGCTCGGACCTTCCGCCCAATGGACGCAAATTTCCACCGCTGGCACCAACGCTACGGTCACGATTGGCAACGTCGGACGATACTTCAGGTTAAGAGTGCCATGATTCGGGAGGCACAGTGAGTCTGGGACGCCACTGACCCGTCCCACGGGACGGGTCAAAAGTCAAAAACACCCAATGTTTACGGGCCTTGGGACGGTGGGACGGGTCCCAGAGGGGTGAGGTGGGGGGGGCCGGTCAGCGGTAAAGCATCCAGACTCGCCAAAACCCGAACCCCTTCGCGAACATTGCCGCAAACTAGTGCGCGGCCCGGCACGCATCCTGAACCTTGGTGTCTTGGTGGTCCAAACGTAGTTTCACTTTCATACTCCCTCCGTCTTGCCCTATCTTAGGTCCGACATGCCGACATTGCTTGAGAAGATTGAAGCCAGCGCCGCAGAACGCCTTGTTCTGCCGGCCAATCGCATGCCTTCTCAGGAACTGGCGCGTTACAAAACGTTTCTCAAAGTCGAAACCCACCGCGTCAAAATGCTCCATCGCGCCGGTGCAAGCGGGCTCGAAGTTTGTCAGGCGCGCTCCGCCATTCTTGATTTGCTCCTGCGCCACATCGTTGACGGTGTGCTGGCCAATTCGCCCGAATTCGCGCAGAAGCCGTTGGACTTTTCAGCCTCCACTGCCGAACAAGCCAAACAACGCGCGCGCACTCCGGTGCCGACGTTCACGTTAGTCGCCACGGGCGGTTATGGCCGCGCGGAACTCAATCCGCACAGCGACATCGACATCATGTTCCTGCACGAGTCCGAGATTGGCCTGAATCCCAAAGCCAACCCGGCGCTCTCCGCGCTCGTCGATGGCTTGCTCTACACGCTTTGGGATCTCGGATTCAAAGTCGGCCATTCCGTGCGCACGGTCGAAGATTGCGTGAAGGTTGCGAGCAAAGATATCCAGTCGAAAACAAGTTTGATTGAAACGCGTCGCATCATGGGCGACGAAAAATTGTTCGATCGCTTTCATCGCATACTGTTAGCCAAGTGCGTTCTGGGTCAGGAATCCGATTACATCAACGCTCGCGTGCAGGATCAGGCAGCGCGGCGCGCAAAGTTCGGCAACTCACCGTTAATGCAGGAGCCGAACATCAAGAACGGCTGCGGCGGTTTACGCGATTACCAGAACCTGATCTGGATGACGTATTTCAAATATCGCACGCGCTCGCTCGAGGAACTCCAGCAAAAGGAAATGATCAGCGAATCTGAGCGCAAGCAACTCGAAGCCGCTTACGATTTTCTTTTGCGCGCCCGCACTGAGCTTCACTATCACGCCGATCGCGCCGCCGATGCCTTGAACAAAGCCGCGCAGGCCCCGGTCGCCTGGGAACTCGGCTACAAAGAGCGTTCGCCAAGCAAGCGCGTCGAAGAGTTCATGCGCGATTACTACACGCACGCGCGCAACATCGATTTAATCACGCGCACCGTCGAACAACGCCTCGCGCTCCTACCCAAGACCGGTTTCATCCCGTCCTTCGGCGCGATCTTCCGTTCGCAAGCCGAACGCATGCGCCGTCAGGTCGTGGATGGATTCAAATGCGTCGATGGCGAAATTCATTTTCTCTCGCGCAACGTCTTTCGCGACAACCCGCGCCGCATCATGCGCGTCTTCCTGCACGCCCAACAACGCGGCCTCAAGCTCAACGCCGATCTCGCGCAACTGTTGCGCAATCAGCTTTCGCTCGTGAACAATGAATTCCAACGCGATCCGCATGTGCGCGAAACGTTTTTGGAAATTCTCGACCAACGCGGCAACGTCGCGCCCGTTCTACGCGCGATGCATGAAGTGGGCTTGCTCGGAAAATTTATTCCCGAATTCGGCAAACTGACGTGCCTTGTCCAACATGAGTTTTATCATCAATACACCGCCGACGAACACACGTTGGTCTGCCTGGAAAAACTCGACCAAGTGTGGAACGCAAAGACGCCGCCGTTCAACTCCTATGCAGAGCTGTTCCCGCAAGTTGAGCATCCGCATGTCTTGTATCTCGCGCTCTTGCTCCACGATTCCGGTAAGGCCCTCGACACCGGCAAACACGAAGACGCCAGCGCCAAGCTCGCCGAAAAAGCCGCCGCGCGACTTGGCCTTGACGGCGCAAAAACGCACACCTTGCGCCTCTTAATCGAGAACCATCTGACGATGGTGCAAATCTCCCAGCGTCGCGACCTCGACGATGCCACCGTCATCCGCAATTTTGCGCGCCAGATCCAAACGGCCGAACACCTCGTGATGCTGACGTTGCACACGTTTGCCGATTCGATGGGCACGAGCGATCAGCTCTGGAACGGTTTTAAGGACGCCGCGATGTGGCAACTCTATCGCAAGACCAGCGATGCGCTGAGCGGCGCACCGGAATTCTTAATCGCCGAAGCGCGCCAACGCGACCTGCTCTCCGAAGAAGTCGAACGAATGGCGCCCGACACATTCGACACCGAAGAAATTGAAGCGCACTTCAACAATCTTCCCACGCGTTATTTTCAAATCAACGACGCCAAAGAAATCCTGCGCGACATCACGCACGTGCACCGTTTTTTGCACGTGCAACTTGCCGACGACGAATCCAACGCGCTCACTCCGGTTATCGCTTGGCACAACGAACCCGACCGCGGCTACAGCACCGTCACGGTTTGCACCTGGGACCGCGAAGGCCTCTTCAGCAAAATCACCGGATGTCTCACCGCCGCCGGACTGAATATTTTCCACGCCGAAATTTTAACGCGCAGCGACGGCATCATTTTGGACTGTTTAAGCGTCAACGACGCCCGCACCGGCTTGCTCCCGAATAAAGACGGTCGCGACAAATTCGAGTCGTTGATGAACAAAGTCCTCATGGGCACGCACGTCGACTTGCCCGGTATCATCGCCAAAACCAAACCCGCGCCACAAACGTACAAATCGTTGGAGGGCGAACGCATCCCGACGTCCGTAAGTTTTGACAACGAACTTTCCGAAACCCGCACTATCATCGACATCGAAGCCGAAGATCGCATCGGTTTGCTCTATGATATTTCCCGCGCGTTGAACGATTTAAATCTCGACGTTTCCATCGCAAAAATCTTGACCGAAAAAGGCGCGGCTTCCGACACGTTTTACGTGACCGAATGGGACAAGACCAAGATCACGCATGCTGACCGACTCCGTCACATCGAGCACCGCCTGCGCAGCGCGATCGGTAAATAGTCGAGGTCGGCACCGTCACTAGAGCGCGAACCACCCTGCCCTGACTGCGGTTTGGGGTGTTGTGCCAATTTCGATTGCGGAGTTCGGGTCGTACGTTCCCTTGCATTTTGCAAAGGAGAACTATGACACGTATTACAGCTTGCGGGCTCGCGCTCGCGTTTGGAATTTTCGCGGCAGACGCTGAGCAACAAATCGGCGCGCCGGGCAATCAATCCGGCGGTGCGATCGATCCGCAAGTGACCGCGCCGGCGGAGCAGTTGGGCAAAGCATTCGCGGAAGTCGCAGCACGCGTGCAACCAGCCGTCGTAAGCGTCTACTCCGAAAAGATGGTCAAACGCAACGAAAGCAACGCTGACGATTTGTTGCGCAAATTTTTTGGCGAACAGGGTCCGCAAAGTCGGAGCCGCGGCAGTCGCGGTCACGCGAGTTCCGTTCCGCAGCAAGGCATGGGTTCAGGCATCATCATCGACAAGAAGGGTCGCATTCTGACGAACTATCACGTCGTCGGGGACGTCGATGAAATTAAAGTGCAGTTGGCCGACAAACGTCGCTTTGAAGCAGAGATTGTCGGGAGCGATCCAGCCAGCGATATTGCAGTCATTCGCATCAAGGGCAACGCGCCTTCAGATTTGCCGATGGCAGAGCTCGGCGATTCCGATGCGTTGCAGGTTGGAAATATTGTCATGGCGATTGGCTCGCCGTTTGGGTTCATTCAAACGGTCACGACCGGTGTTCTCAGCGCGAAAGGCCGCGCTGGAATCGGCATCAACACTTACGAAGATTTTCTGCAGACCGATACGGCGATTAATCCAGGCAACTCGGGTGGACCTTTGGTGAACATGCGCGGTCAGGTCATTGGCATCAACAGCGTGATTGCCACGAGCATCGGGCAATTTGCCGGCGTCGGTTTGGCCATACCCATCAACATGGTCAAAGCCGTTCTGCCGACTTTGACCAGCGGCGGCAAGATCGTTCGCGGATTTCTTGGAGTTGGAATCCAGGAACTAACCAGCGACCTCGCGCAACAGTTCAAAGCGAACACACTGAATGGCGCTTTGGTCAGCGAGGTCAGCAAAGGTGGCCCGGCTGATCAAGCGGGGCTCAAACCCGGTGACATCATTTTGCGCGTTGAAGGAAAATCGGTGCAGGACACGGCACACTTGAAAAACCTGATCGCCGCAACGCCACCAGACACCCGGCTCAAAATGGATGTCTTGCGCGATCGTAAAGAGCAAACGCTGACGGCCACTGTCGGCAAACTCGCGCCGGAAGCCGAAGTCGCTTCGGTCGAATCCGATCCTGCCGGTGCGAATAAAGATAGTAAACCGTCGGGCAAACTCGGTGTGTCCGTGCAACAGCTCACGCCCGCGTTAGCGCAGCAACTCGGGTTGCAAGGCGATAAAGGAGTGGTCGTGACTGACGTCCAAGAAGGCGGTGCGGCGGCAATGGCTGGCTTGCACGAAGGCGACTTGATCCTGGAGGCGAATCATCAACCAGTCACGTCGCCGGCGGATCTACGCAAGATCATGGACAACGCCAACAATCAGAGCAACACGTTGCTTCGAGTGAAGCGCGAAAAACAGACAGTGTATATTCTGGTTCCAGCACGACAGCCGTGAGGTTTTATTTGAGACTCTGACACCTGTCCCGTAGATTCTCGGGCGATGAACGTCAGAGTTAAAGGCCGCTCCCAACATTATCGCACCGTCACATTTGATGCCGGTAAAAATTCCGTGATGCTGATCGAGCAACGGTTGTTGCCGCACCAATTCAAAATCATCGGCACCCGCGATTTTCGTGAAACCGCGTTAGCGATCAAAGACATGATCGTGCGCGGTGCCGGCGCAATCGGTGCGACGGCAGCTTACGGTTTAGCACAAGGCGCGCGCACATTTCGTGGCAGCGATTTGGCAAAATTTTCCAAGCACGTCGAAGCCGTCTATCAAGCCTTGAAAGACGCCCGTCCCACCGCGGTCGATCCCGTTAATGCGATGAACGATGTTCGCCGCTCCATGAGCAGCGGCGCAACGGTGGAAGAACAGCAAGCGCTCGCGTTGGCGGCTGCGGAAGAATTCGCGAACGAAGATGTCGACCATTGCCGTGCCATCGGCGAGCACGGCGGCAAGCTCATTCGCAACGGCATGCGAGTGCTGACACATTGCAACGCCGGTTGGCTGGCGTTCGTGGACATCGGCAGTGCTACCGCACCGATGTATGCAGCGCATCAAGCCGGGAAAAAGTTTCACGTCTTCTGCGACGAGACGCGTCCGCGTTGCCAGGGCGCAACGTTGACTGCGTGGGAACTTGCACAGCAAGGTATCTCGCACCAAGTCATCGCGGATAACGCTGCCGGACATTTGATGCAGCGCGGCGAAATTGACATGGTGATTGTCGGCAGTGATCGAACGCTCGGCCGCACCGGTGAAGTGGCGAACAAAATCGGCACCTACACCAAAGCCGTTCTCGCGCATCGGCACAAAATCCCGTTTTACGTTGCCATTCCGTTATCGACCATCGATTGGAACCTGCGCAAAGGCCGCGACATCCCGATTGAAGACCGGAGCGAAAGTGAAGTGCTCGGCGCGTGGGGAATAATCCCGAAGTCCGCAATTCGAAATCCGAAATCAACCTATGTGCGCATCGCCAATCCGAGCAGCGGCGCGCGCAATCCTGGGTTTGACGTGACGCCTGCTGAACTCATCACCGGCATCATCACACCCGCCGGAATTTTCAAACCGCGAGACCTGTGGAAAAACCGCGCGAGGTTCGGCGGCTAAAACTCGCGCTTGAACTTTGAACTTTGAACCTTAAACTTTGAACGTTCTGCAAGGCGGCGGAGTAGCCAAGTGGTAAGGCACGGCTCTGCAAAAGCTGTATGCGTCGGTTCAATTCCGACCTCCGCCTCCATTCTCAACTGCGAGTGCAGCAAGGGATTAGGACAGGAAGTCAGCCTGTGGCTAATAGAATGGCTAACACTGAATCCGTGCACTCGGGATTATCTCCTTACTTGCAAGGATTCACTCGTTACCGCCTCACTAAAGGAATTGCTGCCGGAGTAAGCTCGAATCGTTCGAGCTATGAAACAGAGGTATCGTTTATTCCTGCGACGCAAGACCGTCTATTACGCGTTCGATAATCAAACCAAGCGCTTCGAAAGTCTCAAAACCAGAGACGAAGCCGAAGCCAATCGCCTGCTACTGGCGATGAACGAAGCAAACAAACAACCCGCCATGAACATGAGCCTCGCTCGCGTTTATCTGCGGCACAGTGATCCAATGGTTGCGCAACGCACGTGGCAGACTGTGTTGGACTCAATCATCTCGACGAAAACCGGCACCACGCAACTGCGCTGGAAATCGGCCGCGAAAGACCAGGCATTCAAATCAATCCTCTCGTTGCCGCTCATCGAAACGAAAGCCGAGCACTTCCTCGAAGTTCTGCAGAAAGGCAAAGTCTCGACCAACGCCCATCTGCGCAAGATTCACAACTTTGCGTTGGACATGAGTTGGTTGCCGGCAACGATCATTCCTAAAAGGCAATGGCCGGCGATCCACTTCAAACCGAAACGCGCAATCACTTTGGAAGAGCACCAACAGATTATCGCCGCCGAGCGCAATCCTGAGCGCCGCGCGTTCTATCGCCTATGCTGGTGCTTGGGCGCGAGCCAGGGCGACATCGCCAATCTTCGCGGTGAAGACGTGAACTGGCAGGACAAAACTCTGAGCTATGCGCGCAAGAAAACGAGTGTGGCAGTGATCGTCCATCTTGGCGAAGAGGCGCTGACGGTTTTGAAAGACCTGCCGAGCGAAGGACTTCTCTTTCCGTATCTCGCGAGCGTTCGCACCAATGACCGCGCGACTGAATTCCGATCGCGCTGCAAATTACTTAAAATCGTCGGGGTAACACTCCACAGTTATCGTTACGCCTGGGCAGAGCGCGCGAAATGCGCAGGCTATCCCGAGCGTTTCGCGCAGGAGGCACTTGGTCACACCAGCAAGGCCGTGCATCACGCCTATTCGCGCAAGGCGCTCATGAAATTGCCATCCCTGGAAGAATACGAAAAGCGCCAGACAAACGCGCCCGCGTCAGTTTAACGAAGGATCAGGCGGCGAGGCAGGCGCGAGCTTGCCTCGCCGTTTTTCGTTCATGTCATGCACATGCTTTTCAACGGTGCGCACAGCCTTATCGAGCCAGACTGGATCGGTCCCCAACCGCTCGAGTTCAACAGTGGAAAACCACTTTCTTGAAGATTGTGACGGTTTACCAAGCGGCTTGAGCAGACCCGTTCGCATCAGCACCGGTAGAAAATAATCTGGCCAGCCGAGGATCTGCGCGGCCTCTTCAATTCCGACACACGCGGGCAAGCCCGACGGAAGAACAAATCTTTGTTTTACAGAGTTCATGGCTACCTCACTCTATTTGCCCATCAACCGCGAAACCGTCGCTTCCGCTGTGCCGGCCACAGTCGATTTAGTTTGGGCGTCAACCACACCGCGGAGCTGCCCGTGACGATGCGCAAAGAACCAACCGCCGACACCGAGCGCCACGACTCCCAGAATCACCAGCTCGTTGCCGACGATTAGCGTAGGCAAGACCATCAGCGCCACGCCACCAGCCACCATCGCGAGGCTCGTCGTAACACTGCCGACAATTGCGCGAAGCGGCGGATAGAACAACGACGCGAGGCCAAACAAAAACAATCCGAGCCCAACCCAAACAATGCCTTTCAAACTTGCGAGCTTCGCGCCGAACTCCCGTGCCGTGTCCTTTTGCGCTGCACCGATCATCGTGCCCGCCTTTTCAACAATACGCGTTTTTTGCACCGTCGGCGCAGACAGCACGACCGTTTTTTCCTGCTTCACAGGTTGCTCGCCCGGCTGCGCTGATGGAGTGACGATGACCTCTTGCACTTTGCTTTGTGCAGGGATCGGCAACTCCGTTTCTGTGGTGCGCTCGAAATTCTGACTCGCGCTTTGCGCAGGATTTTCGGGCTGCTTTAGATCGGATACGAACTCGCGCGCACCGTTGGTTGCAACATTCGATTGAATGCGCGCCACACCTGGCTTCAGTGGTTTTATTGAACCACACCCAACGACAATGGCGGCAACAGTGACAATGAATAACTTTTTCATAAATTTCGGTTCTCCTGAAATCGGCGCAGCTCAAAAGCACACTCCTGCAATGCGGCAGAATTCCGATCCAGACACACCGCAAGTTTCAGTGTGGTTTCGTTTTGTGTGTTGATGATCTTTTCGAGGGCCGAATGATGTTCACGACGAAGCTCCTTGTGATCGCCGATGACCAATTGCAACTGCCGCACCAGCCAATAGATGACAAGGCCGCACAAAAGTAGCAGCAGGCAGAATGCGGCCAGGAACAGCCAACGGTCGTTCATTGCAGCGGCGTGATCGACTGCTTTCAAAAATTCGATTGTGTTCATGTTTGTCATAGCTCCTTAAACTCTAAGCAGCCGCACGGACCCACAGCCTTTGCCCCGCAAATCGCCGAGCTTGGCAAGAAACGCTTGTGCCGCCTGGGAAATCGTCGGGCGCACATCCACCTTGCTGTATCGCGTCATCGAACTATTGCTGACGCTGCTCGACGGAGTGCCACCGGTCGAACTCGACGCAGACGTTTGCGTCGTATCAATCCCTTCACCGGGCGGCGCGCCAGTGCGATCTGTCGCCAACAGCGCGCGAGCCATTTCACACGTCGCGTTGAGCAAAGCAGTTGGAATCTGATCGCTTGGAAAGTAGGCCGTGCCGGTAGAATCCGGCGCAGTGTCCAGATCGGCGCATTCACTTCGTGGCCACTGCAGTGCTTGCACCGCCGTCGCGCGGAATCCGCGAAACCGATATTGCGAATCAATGACACGCGTCGCAAAGACGAGCGCTTTTTCTTTGTTCGCCGTCGTCGCTCCGGTCCAGACGGTAGCGTACAAGTGCCCGTCATGGTACGCGTCACCATCGGCAGCGCTCGCGTAAGAGTTCGCGTTCGCTAACCCAGTGCCATCTTCTTTGACGAGAACGAGCGCCATATTATCTGTCGGGTAACGTCACAATTTGTTTCAGACCGAGCGCTGCAATCGTGCGCTGCGGCAGGCCGGGATCCGCATCGCCGTCGTAGTCGACAATGACAGCGTCGGGAAGAAGCGCCGCTGCCGCTTGCAACCGCTCGGGACCGCTTCGGAAAAACAAAGCTGAA
>JAQGOW010000203.1 GCA_028293405.1 Verrucomicrobiales bacterium | reverse complement strand
GAGGCCAACCGGGCCAATGTGCGACGGCTGGAAGAGTTGGTTGCGTTCCAGCGAGTGGTCGCGCCATTCGATGGTACGATCACTTTGCGAAACACCGATATCGGCGACCTGATTATTGCCGGCAGTGGCGGCAAGGAACTGTTCCATATCGCGCAACCCAACAAACTCCGCATTTACGTGCGCGTGCCGGAACCGCAGTCGCTCGGCGTCGCTCCCGGGCAGACTGCCACCCTGACAACTCCGGCAACAGGCGACCGAAACTTCGACGCCAAAGTAACGACGACGTCAGAAGCGATTTCGGCAGTGTCGAGAACCCTGTTGACCGAATTAGAAGTGGACAATTCGAAAAACCAGATCCTGCCCTACAGCTATGGTCAAATTGTGTTGAAGGACACCAGTTCCAGTCCGGCCCTGACACTTCCATCTGAAACGTTGTTGTTTCGCGCACAGGGATTGCAGGTGGGTGTCGTCAATTCAAACGGCACCGTGGAATTGCGCTCGATACAACTCGGTCGCGATTTCGGTCAAACCGTCGAAGTTCTCGGCGGCGTAACGCCGAATGACAAAGTGATTGTGAACCCGACGGCCTCACTGGTCAACGGAATCACCGTGCGCATCCAAACTTCTCAACCCACGACGGCGACTAAATGAGCATCACGAGCGAAAAAATGAGAACCTTTCTGCTGGTGGTTCTTGCGGTTTGTGTTTCCACGTTTTTTGCCGGTTGCAAGGTGGGGCCGGACTACAAGCGTCCGCAAGCCACGACCATTCCGCCTGCTTACACCGGCGCCACAAATGTGGGTCTAACAGATGTCAGTGCCAAGTCCTGGAAAATTGCCGAACCAAAAGCAGAGGTCGCCAAAGGCCAGTGGTGGGAAATGTTTCACAATTCTGAATTGAACGATCTCGAAGCCATCGCATCCACCGCCAATCAACAGCTAAAAATTGCCGTCGCGCGCTTTGCCGAAGCCCGCGCTCAAATGGACATCACCCGTGCGGGCCTTTTCCCGAATATCACCAGTTCGAGTTCGTACGCCCGGCAACACACATCCAAAAACGCGCCATCTACCTTTACCGGTCTCACCGCCGGAATCGGTCCAACCTTCAACGAAATTACCGTGCCTCTGAATCTCAGCTACGAGTTGGACATTTGGGGTCGCGTCCGCCGCAGCGTCGAATCGTCGCGGGCACAAACGCAAGCCGCCGCCGATGACATTGAAACAATCAAGCTCATGATCCAGTCCGAAATCGCGGTGGATTATTTTACGTTGCGAGCGCTGGATACGCAAAAAGCAGTTCTTCTATCCAGCGTGAAAGTGTTTACAAAATCGCTGCAACTCACGCGCAATTTGCGAGCCGCTGGAGCCGTGTCGGACCTGGACGTAGCCCAGTCGGAGACGATCCTGAAAACAACGGAGGCGCAAGTTCCATCCGTCGTGCTCCAGCGAGCGAAATTCGAACACGCTTTGGCAGTGCTGGTCGGGCAACCCGCCTCCACGTTTCGGATTCCAGAACATCCGTTATCAACAGAGCCGCCGCTGATTCCGACGGGGCTGCCGTCCCAATTGCTTGAGCGAAGGCCAGACATCGCCGCTGCCGAACGCCGAATGGCTGCGGCCAACGCGAACATCGGCGTCGCAAAAGCCGCGTATTTTCCGTTGGTTCAATTGAACGGCCTTGCCGGATTCGAAAGCATTAACGCCGGTTCATTGTTCAATTGGTCGAGCCGCTTCTGGGCAGTTGGACCTTCTATA
The DNA here is from genome assembly GCA_028293405.1 of Verrucomicrobiales bacterium. Lineage (GTDB taxonomy): Bacteria > Verrucomicrobiota > Verrucomicrobiia > Limisphaerales > Palsa-1400 > JAICXV01. The sequence continues at coordinate 7,001 of JAQGOW010000203.1, read as the reverse complement.
ACCATTCCAATATTTGAAGGCGGAAGGCTGCGCGCTGGTGTGCGCTTTGCGAAAGCATCCTACAACGAGTTTGTAGCGACTTATCGTGAAACCGTATTAGCTGCTTTCTCCGAAGTAGAAGACAACCTCGCTGCGCAAACACTTCTCGCAAATCAGTACGCCCTCCAGCTCGACGCTTTGACCGCTGCGCGTTGGCAACTTGAAGTCGTCAATAACCAATACCGCAACGGCCTCATCACGTATTTGGAAGTCGCAACTGCGCAGAACACCGAGTTGAACATCGAATTCGCCGCAGCTGCATTGCGTGGGCAACAGCTCGTTGCCGCAGTTACGCTGGTGCAGGCACTCGGCGGCGGGTGGTAGGATTCGAGCGCCGGGATCTGCAACGATCTAAGCCCTTGGGATTGGTGGTCGCGAGCCGATCGCACTACAGAGGAGGAAACAGGCATGGATGTTTCGTCAAGAGGAGCCGCAAAATGACACCATCACCGAATAGGGTCGGGTCACAAGACCGGGGTTAGGTCTATTTTTGAAGCTCATGTTCCACCGTCAGGTTTTCTTATGCATATAACTAGGCCAAATACCGGAGTGACCCCAGAAAATTGGGGTTCTCGTCTGGTCAGTCAACGGTATTAAATTGCAATCGCCAGCCGGACCGCTTTGGCAAAGGATTTGGCTTAATCGGCAGCAGTTACTTCCGATCGCCCGAAGTTTGCGACGCGGGTGTGGATTGGCCGATAAGATTGGGCCGCGGATTGAGTGAACTGTATTTGCGCTGCCGGGGCTCAAGGCTAGCTGCACGAAAAGGTAACACCCTCGATGCGGTCTTTAATTGCCTTTTTGCAGAGGGGTTCTGGTGAGCAGTGTTATGGCTTTGCTCAACAGGAATGCGCTTGCGTAAGTTATCCCGAGCAAAACAACTTCGGTGGGACCTACTGGCAAGTCGAACGAATAGGCGATCCAAAATCCACAAAATGCCGTTGCCCCGCCAAGCAGCGATGCACCAATGATAAACTGGCGCATATTTCGCGCGAAAAGGTGGGTGGTCAATGCCGGGATGAGGAGGAAGCCGAATGCGATTAATGGGCCCACACTCAGGACTGCCATGGATACGGTAATCCCGATGAGGACATAGAGAAGAACGTCCCAAAAGACAACCCGCTTGCCGAGCGTGGCAGCCATGGCGCGATCGAACGAAACCAAGAGCAACTCCTTGTAGAACACGCCGAGAACGATGAGAACGATGGCGAGTGAAACTGCGGTTAAAGTTAGATCCATGTTGTCGATGGTGATCACTTCGCCTTTCATCAGATCCAGCCATCCAACCTCAGCGTAGCGATTCTTCGATAGCAGTAAAATACTCAAGGCCGAGGCGACAACGTAAGCTGCACCAAGCCGCCCTTCCGGAAGTCCACGCGTGCGGCGTTCGAGGAACGCCAGAATCAGAATGGCCGAAAGCGAGAACACCATTGAACCTAGGAAAGCGTAGAGGTGTTCGCTGTGTGCTGCGTGTTCCGGTTGCAGGATGCCAAGCCAGATCGGGATGCATAATGCGATGGCAACTCCAGTCGATGAGATTTGTGGGAGCGCAACACCCATAAACACCAATCGGCGAAGCACAAGGAACACTCCGACGAGCGGGCACGCAAAACCAATGAGCACACTGGTGTAAACTGAGTTGCGCAGTAAAAAATCGGGCGAAAGAATTTGACGAAGTGATTCCATTAGCTGATCTCCATTTCGAGAATTTCTGCCATACGTTTTGGGTTGAGAAGTTCGCTGGCCGTGCCCTGCAGCAGTTTCCCTTCGTGCAACCAGACCACCTGTTCAGTGTGCTTGCGGACCAGCGGCAAATCGTGTGTGACAAGGAGAACGGTCAGTTTCTGTTCCCGATGAATTTGTGAAATGAATTCCAGCAGTGCGTGCGTGGCTGCAACATCGACGCCGGCAGTCGGCTCGTCGAGGACGAGGATTTCCGGTTTTGCTGCCAACGCTCGAGCAATGAGAACGCGTTGTTTTTGTCCGCCGGACAATTGGGAAAACATTTTCTTCGCAAACGTGTCTGCGCCAGTTGCGCGCATACACTCACAGACAAGGTCCTTTTCTGCTGCAGGAACAATCCGGCCAGCGCCGATGCGGCGATAGACACCCATCATCGCAACGTCGAAAGCGGAGAGTAAATAGAGGGCGTCGAATTGATTGGACTGGGGCACGTAGCCGAATAGTGGCCGACGTTGGGCGGTCATAAATTCGCCGCCAAACCAAAAATCGTTTTTGTCTGCCGGTTCCTGTTTCGGCGTGGGAGTGGAAAACAGAATTCGTCCAGCGATCGGCGTTTGAAGACCGATGATTGTTTTCAGCAGCGTACTTTTGCCGGTACCGTTCGCGCCGAGGATGGCAGTGAAGCTGCCGCGTCGAACGGTCAGTGAGATGTCCGACATCACAACGTGATCGTCGTAGCCTATCGTGACCTTATCTAAGACAATTGATGCACTCATATTAAGGGCTCTGCCGCGACAGGAGGTTTGCCGCGGCAGAGCTTTGTTCGTCAGTGTGACCTTTGTTGCGCACTGACAAAGGCATTGATGATGTAATCCATCATCTCGATGTAAGTTTCGGTGTGCGGCACGCCGCCGGGCATGATCGGCAACTTTATCAGAGCCGCTCCGGCCTGACGCGCAATCAGGGCGGGAACTTTTTCGGGAAACTGCGGTTCACGCACGACAAATGGAATTTTGTCAGCTTTCATCATGTTGATCGTGTTTTCGATGTGGTGCGCTGTTGGATCCACGCCGGGCTTGAGTTCAATCGTGCCGGCGTAGCGCATGCCGAAACGATCCGCGAAGTAGACCCAATGTTCATGATACGAAACGAAGGCCAGGCCTTTGAGCGGCTCAGCCTGTTTCTTCCATTCGGCGATTTTGGCGTTTAGCTTCGTCAAATAGGCGTTGCGATTCCGCGTGAAGTCCGCCTGATATTGTGGAGCTTTAGCAATGAGCGCATTGTAGATAGTTTCAAGCGCCGTTTTTGCACGCACAGGATCAAGCATGTAGTGCGGATTGCCATACGGATGGACGTCACCTGCGGAATGGTCGGTGCTCTTGGGCACTTCTGCAGGAACGATTCCGACTGAACAATCCACATAGCCCGGCTCGCCATATTGGATTTTCGGATTTTTGCTCGCTTCCAATAGCGCGGGCAAAAATGCGTGTTCGCAGCCGAGCCCGACATTAATCAACAGATCGGCGCGGTTCATCCTCGGAACGAAGCTCGGCTTCATCGGGACGCCGTGCGTGTCTTCGATGCCGGTGGCGAGGCTGAACACGTCAACGTGATCGCCGCCGATTTCGCGGGTGAAATCCGCGAGATCGGTCAATGTTGTGATGACGCGGACCTTTGCTGCATGCGCGGAGAATGCCGCGACAGCAAATGTTGTGATAAAAAGCGCGAAGAGCGCGCGAAAGAATTTTGATTTCATATTCTGAATCTCCTTAGGTTGAAATTTATGTTTAGCGTTGTTGCCAGCCATGAGCGTGTGCACCGATGATCCAAGCCCATTGAAGGTAGATGGCGTCGTCTGCCCGCAGGCCAGACATCGGGTCGTGATCGGTGTGGGTGTATTGGAGCCGCAGTTGGTTCCAATGACTGGTGGCCCACGTGATGTAAGGTGAGTATGCGAAAGTTTCGTCGCTGTGGTTCATCGGGTTTTGTACCCAATCGAAGAGGAAACCGGCGCTCCATTGGCGGTGCCATTTGTAGGTCATGTAGCTGTAAGCACCGAGCGAGCCGACAAAGTGCTGGAACGCGTCTGGGGCAGTCGGGTCGCCACTCGGTGCTTCGAGGAATTTGCTGTGGCTGTAGAGGAATTCCGAGCCCCAGTCGAAACGTTTGTACTGGTTGTTCTGCAGCGGAACCCAACTGATTTTCAAATCTGCTCCAGCGACCTGGCGTTCGTTTTCGGTGAAGGTGGCCAAGCCGTCGGGTTGCAAGATCGCGCCGCCGCGGTCCTGAGTTGTCGGATTAATCAAACCGGACACGCCTGTTTCGAGTTGGACGTTAGGCGTGAGGTCAAAATACGTCGACAAACGGCCGAAGTAATTGAACCCGCTGAGACGGCGATACGATCCCGGATTGTTGAGAGGACTATCGCCGCCGAAGCCGGCGCCAAACCCTGTTGTCAGACTGATGTAGTGCGATGTCGGCAGCAGCCAGTTGAGTTGCGCGCCGTCCGTGCGCGATTCGCCACCGATGTATTGATCGAGGGCCAGCGGACGATTTACGAACGGCAGCTCGTGGTCGTGGATGTATGACAGCTTGCCGAATTCGCCGAAGAAACGTCCGGCCTTCAATTCGAGATTGTAAGGCAATGACGTTGTTTGGATCGCAGCTTCTTCAACGCCGAGTGTTGCTTCGCCCGTTTCGGAATCTGCGGAGGCGTTGATGACGGCGTATCCTTTGGCGAACGGATCAACTGAGGCGGCGATGTTCAGTTCAACCGAACGCTGGAATACGTCGAAGCCGCCCGGTCGGTCCGAGCCGGTTTGGTCGTTACCGCGCGAGCGGTAAGAGAACACCGTTTCGCCCACCAATCCGATCGATGGATTGAACTCATTTGGACGCTGCTTCTTTTGCGCTTCCGAAACAGCGGCAACCTGGTCTTTCAGGTCTTTAACCTCCTCGTCCGCGACTGCTTGATGAGTGCTAGCTATATTAGTAGTCGCGGCAACCTGTTTTTTTAACGAGTCGATTTCGGCTTGTTGAGCGCGCATCATCTTCTCGAAGCTTTCCCGCATTTCCTGCTGCTGTTGCTCAAACTTCTGTTGTAGCTGCTGTAATTGTGATTTGAATTTGTCGCTATCGATTGTCTCCTGAGCATGAGCGATCATTGCGCTCAAGCAAAGGGCAGAAGACCACCCTAAAAAGCTTTTGAATTTCATATAAATTGTCGGAAACGGGCACGCACGTGCCCAAAGTCATTGACTCCCTCGGACATGGGACGCGGTCGATGGTTCGATACGGGCCGGAGAGTCTTACGACTCGCTCTAACCAGCAACCGTTATGAGGGCAGGCGCTGCGGGCGGGCCGCGCGTTTCAGGAAGGAAGTGCTCGCAAAATGAAGGGGTGAGCGTTTTCGGGAAGGAGACAAATCCTACAATGTTCGCGGCAATAGATGAAGCAACGGAATGAGTGGCCGCCGCGGAGACCTGATGCTTTTGTAGCATCGTGACCACGCATTGATGGTCCTGCTGTTTTGCGTCCTTGTGAACGACCTGGTGCAGCGCTTGGCTGACAGCAAGAAGGGAGGAAAACAGGACAGAAGCAGCCAGAAATAACGACACCCCGACCGCGCGCATAGAGCAACGGTTACGTCGTTTAACAAGCAGCATGGTTAGCAACTACGACTTCCGCAAAAAAAAGGCAAGCATCTTTTCCATCGGTTGAAATTCTTGGGTAGGTTGCGACACTGTATCTGCGCTGGCGGCGCTGGCAGCCAGGTGTGCGAAAAGGTATCACTCTAGAGGCGGCCTTTCCTTGGCTCCGGGGGTGGGGACGTCGATTCAGGATTACGAATTTCATCGTGGAGCGCGAGGAGCTTCCGACAGGAAATACCGACGTTGAAGAAATTGAGAAGGAAACCTCCGTGACGTTTGAGGTCTTTATAGTATTCGTCGACGACGTCGATCAGGTCGTCCCGAGAAATGGTATCCGCCGCCATTGCGACCAGCTGGCGCGAGATAAAAACAGGCTTGCCCCCAGTGATCTCGAGTATTTGCCAAATCCTGCGAGCATGTGGATGTAAGGACCTTCAAATTACTACCCGTTCGTAATCTTCCTTTGGAATACTGAAATGCCTGCAGACGGCTTCTCTGAAACACACGGGCATATCTTTTCCCTACAGTTTACCGTCAAAGGCGGCAATGCAAACGTGCGTTTAAAACAAACATTCGCTGTATTCGTCCGACTGCGTGTAAATATAGCTTCCGTTCTACTTCGAGTGTTAAGCTACTTCGTCATCGGTGGACGCGGAGTGGGTTTGTGCAGAGCGAAAAAATCGGTTTGATGTCGATTGCCCGCTCTCGAAGTTTAATTGTGCTGGCGTGAGAGGACAGGACTGTTCGACCGGTCGCAAGGTGTGTCGGTTTTAATTTCTTCAACCAAGTCCGCGACGCTTTGTAGGACGCGGGTTGGTTGCTAAACGTAATCGGCAACATCTTCAAACTGCGTCGATCCGCTAATTACGAGATAGGATTGCATCCCTGAGTCGAACGCGCCGCGAATGGCGGGTTCCATAGTGTCGCCGATCGTGACGAAGTTGTCGGGATTTACGAGGCTGATGTCGGTGAGCTTACGGTGCACGAAATGAACCGTTAATGGTGGTGAGCCTTGCGCGATCCGGGTTGCTGTGCGGAAATTTTAGTGAGGGGTCAATCACGGTGCAAAGCGGTTTTGGGGGCCGGTGTTCCTCCTGAGCCTGAAACGTACTCTTTGATTTTAGCGCGGTGGATGCGGCTCGGTTCCAGTCGCATTGCGGGGAAAATGAGTGCGTATCGCAGCGGCCACGCCGTCCCAAAACGTGATCCTCGCTTGCAATGAATGTTTAGCGGCAGTAGCAGCTTCTGCCGTGCGTTGTTGGTCGTCACCACACAGACTTGAAACCAATTCCAGAGCGAGCGGACCGTGTTCCTCGCCGTCCAACTGCGTATGCCGCCGCAAATAGTAATGAAAATTAGGGGCCATGTTTTGCGTGATTTTCATTTTCTCTAGTAATGCTCCGAACATGCCGGGAATCAAATCCTCGCGACCAAAGGCAAACGCGGCGGCGGTGCAATGTGGCTTGTTTTCCCCAATGAATTGGAAGGTCGAATGCACAAATTCGACGGCAGGCGGTGGAACGAAAGATTGTTCCAGCGCGATACCGAGTCCGTCCTGCTTCACGACGTGAATAAAATCCAAAATGGGTTTGGTGTCGGCGCGAACTTCTTCCATCGCGAGGAGATACA
>JAQGOW010000186.1 GCA_028293405.1 Verrucomicrobiales bacterium | reverse complement strand
GTTTGGATTCGGTTGCCCGTTACCAGGGTTTTGACACGCCGATGCATACTGACTCTGCAATTGTTTTTGTTCCGACTTTGTTTGCTTCAGTTGTTGCAGCAATTTTGCAAGCTCCGTGCGGGTGCTATCGTGCTTCTGTTTTTTCTCTTTCTCGATCGCCTGCAGCAGGATTTTCAAACCCTTGCAATTACCGCCCCGACATTGACTCTCAAATTCCGGCAACAACTTTGCCGTTTGATACAAATCCGCGAGCGCCTGTTCTTCAGCTTTCATCGAAGCGGTTTTGTCATGAGCGCTTAGTGACTGCTTAGCGCGTCCCATGTTCTCGATTGCTGATTCGAACTTTGTCATCGCTTCCGGTGGAGCTTCGCCAAACAGGGGCGACGCTTTGAACATCTCGGCGTACTCGCGCGTCTTGTCCTGCTGCACGGCGATGTCGTCGAGTTTCGTTGCGTCGGTGGAATTTGCGCGGACCGTGGCGCCGAGAACCTGCTTCTCCATGGTCAATAAATTGACCGAAGTGCTGCTGCCGCCACCCTGGCATTGTGACAACGGTTTTTCGCGGCTGGTGATCTCAATGAAATAAACTGGCGACTTGCCGACGCCCGGACCGTCGAGCGTGTTGTTATCTCGCGCCTCGGCGTGATACGCAACGACGTCGAAGTCTGCGAGTTGCAACTTCGAGAGATCGATTTCGGTTACCGTCTTTGTTTCGAGGCGATTGGTTGGATTCAGTGGAAGGACAACGGTTTGTTCAGGGCTGCTGAGTTTATTGAACACCAACTTCAGATCGCTCAAGCCATAGTCATCGGTCGCCTCGATTGTGAGTGGGATCTTATTGGTCGGGTCGGCGCGGATGTCTGTGCCCGGCTGAGAAATGACGACCTTGGGTGGATCATCAGCGGTGACCAACAAATGAAACGGTTTGTCACTGCCGCCTTTGTGACCGGTTCGGTCGAGCAAGTCGATGGAGTAATCCGTATTCGTCGTGGCGATGGTCTTATGGGTCCAAGCGTTCGGCGAAGCGTTGACAAACGTGCTTTGCTGCGCCGTATCTGAAGGATTTTCGCCGCGCCTATTGACCTGCACCACATCGCCGGATGTCGCCATTTGAAAATCTAACTGGCTGCCGCGCAGCACCGTGACATTTGCATCTTCGGAAACGTAAGCAGCTCGACCGGTGTATCCGGGCATTTGCACTTTGATATTGAGGCTGGCGATCTTCGGTGGCGCGAACGCCTTCAACGTGGAGGTGACTGATTCAGCACCATTCGCTGCAAACGCGTATTCCACCGAATTGCTCACGGCGTTGAACGTATAGGAATTGGTTTTTTCGCCCGCGTTCAAGACTACAACGTTCCACGCGGTCGAACCGGCAACGCGCCAGAGCAATTGCGGATTGCGCGGCGCTAAACCTTGAAACACGCACTGCACCTGTTGATCGGCGCCGATGGCTACTTCGCTGGTCCCGGGCATCACGCGAAACGTGGTGTAACTTGCATCCGACCAAGGTTGCGCCACGCGTTGAATCGCGGTCACCGGGGCAGGGGCGATGGCGAGGAACAAACAAAAAATCACGGCAACAACGAGCGCCGCTGCAGCATACTTAATAAAGCGCGATCGATTCGGGTCATTGATCGCTTGTAGATTATTTGCTGCCTGCTGGTGAAGTGCTTCGACAATTTCGGGTTCGTATTCGCTGTTCGGCTTTTTCTCGCCGGAAATGTATTCGGCAACAGTTGAGATAACGCAGCCTGTCTGCGGATTTTGATTCTCAAGTTCGAGCGCTACTTGTTTGAGCGTGGAACGCCGACGCAGTAACAGAAGCAACCGCGTTGCGCCGACGAGGACAATTGCGCACAGCACGACAAAGAATCCGATTCGAACGGGGCGTCCGAACAAAAACCGTTGATCAGCGATCGCCGCGATGATCAACGCAAGCACTGCCACCGAACCGGCGGTCACCAGCCATGCCCACCGTGTGATCTGGTCTTTGGTCCGGCGCTGCGTCTCGAGCCGGCTCGCGTTGTTGTCAGATGGGTTTTTCATACCTAAATATTTGTTCGGTTCGCCAAAACAACTTCTACCAGCAAAAGTACCAGACAGGCGCCCAGCAACATTGGCCACAGCGGCCGTTGCCGAACGCCGTCGATCGTGACATTCCCGCCAGAGCTTTCCTCAGAAACGCGCGCAATCTTTCGTGTGAAATCTTTTTCGGAAATGGAAGTCAAATCCGATTCGCTCACCGGAACGTTTACTGCGACCCTTTGCATTTCGTGCCCTGAAGCATCGCACACGCGAAAAACGCCGGGTTCGTTGAGATCAATGCGCGCTTTGCCCGAGGTGTCGCTGGAAACTGTTTTCGAACGACCGCTCTCATCGCGAACCGTCACCAACTGTTTCGTATCCACTTCGTTAAACTCGCCGCAACTGGATGAAGCGATAACAGCTTTTCCGCGTTCAACGCCTGCGAGCATGTGCACTAAACTATGCAACCAGGGCACAAACGTTTTGCGCTTTGGCCAATCGGTCCAACTTGTCGTTGCGCTTGTGTTCACCAGAACAATCTGGCCCGCACCGACGCGTCGCGACACGATGAACGGCACCCCGTCTTCAAACCGTGCCAGCACATCAGTCGAAGGCGCGGCGGTCAGGACATAGCGACGTTTGAATTGCGCCAGTGTGATATTGCCGCTGTTCGGTTTGGCGAAGACGGCGAACATCGGCGACTTGGAATCGGGCGTTTGCAAATGCCAAAACTGATCGGGCTGTTCGGGATCTCCTTCGACACGCAGCGGCAAGGCCGGCAAGACGCGCGCCAATTGTTCGCGATAAACATTGGGCTGCACGGCGTCGCCAAGGAACGTAACCAGCTTGCCGCCATTTGCCACATAACGCTCCAGCGCCACCTGCAACGTCGCGGAGATGCGGGGCAAGGCAGGTAAGATGACGACGTCACTAACGTTGGTTCCACCGATCGCAGCTGCCATTGCATCCGGCGATACGGTTTCAATTTCAACGTTCAACGCGCTCGCATCCGCATCGGTTGAGCCGCCGGTCGCTCGTAATGCGCAATTAAGAAAAAATGTTTCGCGTTCGAAAATGCGTCGGCTCATGGCCGGTTCGACACAAACAACGCGCATCGGCGTCGGAACAAAAATCGCGAGCGCACGACTGTCGTCGGAAGCAAGGCTGTCAGTTCCCGAGAGCTTGGCGCGTACGTCGTGCCAACCTGGTGATAACGCGGGTAAAGTAAAACCAATGTTTGTGCCAGTGCCGGGCTCAAGTGTGACTTTCGCGGTGTCGGACTTGCGACCGTCCACGACCAATTCCATCGAACGCGTTGTCGCGTCATCTGTGGAAAAATTGGCAGCAGTGATTTGGACTTCGTGAAGATTGGTCGTCGCAATCGAAACCACGGCGCTGTTCGCGGCTGTCCCGTTTCCAATCGGAACCACCCGCAGCTTCGTAGTAGATGGAATCGACACTGCGGCAATCTTTTCGCAGCTCGCCTGTTGCAAATCGCTGATGACACAAATCTCTGCCTGAACCTCGTCTTCGACGCGCAAAATTCTTTTGGCGAGCGATACACCTTCAGCAACATCGGCTGTTCCAAAAGCAGGTTTCATCTGCCCGACAACTGCGACCGCCGCTTGCGGCGAGGACAGGGGCACAACCGCTTCGGCATCCGTCGAGCACCGCACGACTGCGACGCGATCCTCCGCATCCAACGCACGGATTTCTTTTAACAACGTAGCCCGAGCGATCTCCCATCGCGTCTCGCCACCATCCGTTGCTTGCATACTCGCTGAAGCATCCAGCACGAAGACCACTCGTTTGCGAAAAACCTTCGCGACTGTTTGTGGCAAATACGGTCGGGCAAATGCGGTGACTAGTAGTGCCAACAACAGCAGCCGCACGAGCAGCAATAAAAAATTGCGGATGTTGCGTTTGCGCGCGTGTTGTTCCTGCTGCTTGAAAAACTGCACGCTGCTGAATCGCATCAGCACCGCTTTGCGCCGCATCAATAGGTGAATCAACACCGGCACCGCGAGCGCGGAGAGCCCCGCCAACATGGCGTTGTTACTGAAGAGCAGCCCGCCCATTTAGACCTGCTGCCTCCGTTCCAGGTAAGTGGTCAAGGCAACGTCGAGCGGTTGATCGGTGCGGATGCGTTCGTAGTCCACTTCCAGGCCCTCGCAACCTTGTTGGACCGAGCGATAAAACGTTTGCACCCGTTGCTGAAATTCTTCGCGAAACGTCGATGCATCCACCGACACCTGTTCGCCCGTCTCTGCGTCCTGCATTAGAAACCGTCCCTCTGTGGGCAACTCAAGTTCCTCGGGCGCGACAATGTGGAATAAAACCACTTCCTGACGCTCGGCCTGAAGTTGCTGCAGCATGTCTACGACATTTTCAACCGACGAAAGTAGATCGGAAATCACTACCGCCACACCGCGCCGTTGCGCGCCACCGGTTAGGCCGGCCATGCGTTGTGTCCATGCCGCGCGACCGGACGCCTTTGCTCGCGCGAGTTCGAGATGCAACTCTTCGACGTGCGCAAACCCACCACGCGGTGGCAAAACCTGTCGCGCTGTTTCGTTGAACAACACCAACCCCGGCGCGTCGTGCTGCCGCGCCATCAAATAGGCGAGGGCGGCGGCGAGCATTCGCGCGTAGGAAAATTTATTGATCGCGCCAAAATTCATCGATGCGCTCGTATCCACCAGGATGTGACAGCGCAGGTTGGTGTCGTCCTCGAACTGCTTCACATAAAGCTCATCGGTCCGTCCCCAAACCTTCCAGTCGACATGACGCAAATTGTCGCCTTGCATGTAAGGCCGGTAAG
>JAQGOW010000173.1 GCA_028293405.1 Verrucomicrobiales bacterium | reverse complement strand
AGCCGTTCCTGCTTTGGGTCGCGCACAAAGCGGTCCATCCCGACTTGCAACAAGCGGCCGATGGCACGTTGTCCGATCCCTCGGCCGGCAAATTTATTCCGGCCGAACGACACAAAAATCTTTATAGCGACAAACGGATTCCGCGTCGTCCAAATTTCGGCGTCGCTCCAAAAGACAAACCGGCTCTCGCTCGACAGATTGATTCACTTCCGCCACTGAGCGACAAAACCGGGACTGACGACGAGACTATCCGCAACCGACTGCGCATGGTCACCGCGGTGGACGAAGGCGTTGGGCGCATGCTCAAGGTGCTTGAGCAAACGCATCAGCTCGATAACACACTGTTCGTCTTCACGAGTGACGAAGGATATTTTTACGGCGAACACGGGCTGAGCGTAGAACGTCGATTGGCCTATGAAGAATCGGCACTGATTCCATTGGTCATGCGCTATCCAAAACTGATCAAGCCCAATAGCGCGCGAGATGAAATGGTCCTCAACATTGATATCGCTCCCACAATGCTCGACATCGGCGGCGCGAAAATTCCGCGAACAATTGAAGGGCGGTCGCTAGTTCCTCTGCTCCAAGGCAAAAACGTGCCGTGGCGCGATTCCTTCCTGATTGAATACTGGTCCGACAAAGTTTTCCCGCGGGTGCTCAACATGGGCTACAAAGCCGTCCGCACTGATCGTTGGAAATATATTCACTACGCCGATTTGACCGGGATGGACGAACTCTACGATTTGAAGAACGACCCGTTCGAAATGACGAACGTCATTTCCACAACGGAAGCGCGGGCGGTCGGCCGATTGCACGAGCAGATAATTGAGTTGTCGCGATAGAAGCTACGGCCGACCGTTCGACTGGAGTGAAGGTGGGATTATCGCAAACACGCAATTTACGTTATTACCGATTGCACTGGCTGGATTAAAAAGCGACGCTATGACGCCACCAATCACCGGTTAAGCTCACCAAAACCAAAATTCCCTTTGAAACACAAATTTTTCGCTTTCGCCACGCTGTTTGTTTTACTTGCAACCGCGGGTCGATCCGTGGCTCAAGGCACGGCGTTCACGTATCAAGGTCGGCTCAATGACGGCGCGAGCGTTGCGAACGGACTTTACGATCTTCGTTTCAAAATTTTTGACACATTGACTAACGGCACGCAACAAGGCCCGCTGTTGACCGGCACCGCGACTCCCGTCAGCAACGGGCTCCTCACCGTGACCCTCGACTTCGGCAATCAATTCCCAGGCACAAATCGTTGGTTGGAAATTGACGTTCGGACGAACGGCATTGGCGCGTTCACCACATTGAGCCCACGTCAGCCACTCAGTCCTACGCCTTACGCAATTTATTCTGGCGCCGCCGCCACCGCGAATTCCGTTTCAGCCGCAAACATCGTCGGAACCGTGCCAATTGCGCAGTTGCCCTCGAACCTCATCACGAACGGCTCAAGCGGTGTCAATTTCACCGGCACCTTCAGCGGCAACGGCTCCGGTGTTACGAACATAAACCTCGCAGCCAACTCCGGAGGTGCCCTTACGATATCTGGCGGATTCCCATTAACCTCGATGCCAACTGTCGGAAATGGACCTCGTTCTGTAGCCGCCACCGACGTCAATGGAGACGGCAAAATCGATTTAATCTCCGCCAATTACGGGACCAACGGAACGGGTAATACACTTTCGATTTTGACCAACAACGGCACCGGCGTCTTCACCTTGTCCTCTACGCCAGTAGTCGGCGTCGGCCCCATTTCGGTAATCGCAACAGACGTAAATGGTGATAACAAGATGGACCTCGTCTGCGCCAACTACAAAGGCGGCAGTAATAATACCCTCTCCATCTTGATCAATAACGGCACCGGCGGCTTCACGCTTTCCTCGTCCCCGGTCGTAGGCGCGGGTCCGGTTTCAGTCATTGCAGCCGATGTGAACGGCGACGGCAAAATGGATTTGATCACTGCGAATTTAGGCGGCGGGTCTGCCGGGCTCGGTACCACGCTTTCAGTCCTGACGAACACTGGCACCGGCAGTTTCGCGCTCTCCTCTACAGTTGTAGTTGGCCTGGGACCAATGGCCATCGTTGCCACTGATATCAATGGTGATAACAAATTGGACTTGGTCTCCGCGAATTTTTACGCAAGCTCCATTTCAGTTGTGACCAACACCGGCAATGGGAACTTCGTGCTGTCTTCTTCCATCGCTGGTCTCACCCACGCCAATGCGATCGTAGCAATGGACGTTAATAACGATGGCAAAATGGATTTAATTACTTCGGATCCCGCCAACGATTTACTTCAGGTTCTGACTAATAACGGCACGGGCGCTTTCGCCATCTCGTCGTCGCCAAGCCTGGACAGCCCATACAACTCGGGAAGCGCAACTTCGATTGCGACGGCCGACGTCAATGGCGATGGAAAACTGGATTTGATTTGCGGGAACTCGTTCGGCTTAAACGGGAATACTCTTTCACTCCTGACCAACAACGGTGCCGGCGGTTTCGTTTTAGAACCTCTCCCCGTGTATGTCGGACGCGGGCCTTATTCGACAATTGCCGCAGACGTCAGTGGCGACGGCAGACCCGATTTGATTTGTGCAAACTTTGGAACCAATACTTTGTCAGTCCTGTTCAATTCGCCAACTGTCACTGGAATCGTACAAAGCACCGGCCCTATCACCTCACCTATGTGGAACGCATCCATTCCTATTGACTACGGCGGCTCCCTCCCATCAACCGGTCAATTCAGCACTGGTGGAGGCACGTTGCTCATCACGCCCACGGGTTCGGGCTACACAACCGTGGCGGGCCAAATTGGAATGTCCATTCTGCTCGATGGCGTCTACATCGGTAGCTGCCAAATTTACGCCAACCAAATTAATAGTCACATGGCGTTTGTCTCGAAAACCTTAGTCCAAAAAGGCGTTCCTGCAGGCCCTCATTCGATTTCGCTGCAAGCCACTCCCGGCACGCTCAGCAACTTCGACTTTTTCTCGGTGACCGTGGTCGAAATCCCTTTTTAAAGGATCGCATCCCGAAAATCACACGGCATGACCGTAACTTAACATCCTACAGGTGCGTCCTATTGTGTTGTAGCAAAGCTCAACATTTGATACGCTGTAGCGAGCAAAAAACGCGAGGTGGATATGTACGAAAACTGCGATAATTGCGACCACGTTCCCATCTATACCCGACGCGATTTCCTGAGCCGCCTCGGCATGGGTTTCGGCGCACTAGGCCTTGCTGGCCTGCTGCAGGAAGAATTTGTTCGCAGTGCCTCCGCCGCTCCCCTGCTCTCTCCACTGTCGCCGAAGGATCCTCATTTTCCCGCGAAAGCCAAACGCGTTATCCACATTTTTGCGTCCGGCGCGCCTTCGCAGGTGGACACTTGGGATCCCAAACCGATGCTCGCGCAATTCAACGGCAAATCTATCGGCGGTCGCGGCGTGGCCATGGCTTCGCCATTCAAATTTCAAGCGCACGGCAAATCTGGCATTCAAGTCAGTGAAGTGTTTCCGAACCTCGCCAATCACGTCGATGACATGGCGATCATTCGCTCGATGCACACCGACATCCCGGCGCACGAAATCGCGACCGTGATGATGAACACCGGTTCGCGCCAACTCGCGCGCCCATGTCTTGGCTCATGGGCCGTTTACGGGCTCGGCAGCGAAAATCAAAACATGCCCGGGTTCATTTCATTGCGTAATGGCGGCGGTTTGCCTCCCGGCGGCACGCAAAATTGGGGTTCAGCATTTCTGCCCGGGGTCTATCAGGGCACGAGCATCAACACCGCGGCGGGCTCAGTGACGGAGATGATTCAGAATATTCGTAACCCTTACATCTCCGAAGAAGAACAGCGCCGCCAGCTTGATCTCATCCACCAGTTGAACGAATTGCACGCGCAAAACCTGCAGAAGGACGCGCAACTCGAAGCGCGCATCGAAGCTTACGAAATCGCCTTCAAAATGCAGTCCGCTGCGTCCGACGCTTTCGATTACAAAAAAGAACCGCAGAACGTGCGCGACCTCTACGGAGACAGCGGCCAAGGCCGTCAGATGCTGATCGCGCGTCGTCTCCTCGAACGCGGTGTGCGTTTCGTCCAAGTCTGGGCCGGCGGCTGGGATCACCACCAGGACATCGAGACGCGCTTGCCCGAACGCGCGCGCGAAATCGACAAACCACTTTCAGCCTTTCTCACCGACCTCAAACGCCTCGGCATGCTCGACAGCACGCTCGTAGTTTGGGGTGGAGAATTCGGACGCCAACCTACCAAAGACCGCAACGGCAACGACAATCCCGGCCGCGATCACAACGCGAAAGCATTCAGTGTCTGGCTCGCCGGTGGCGGTGCAAAAGGCG
>JAQGOW010000102.1 GCA_028293405.1 Verrucomicrobiales bacterium | reverse complement strand
GCTTGGCTGGGGCTCATTTGTCATCGGGAGCGCGGTGCTGTTGCAATTGACGGCTGCGCGGTTGTCGAAGGCTTCTTGTGGCAAACGATGTAACAACTCTCAGCCTGAGTCGGCCCACGACACTGTTCGAGACTCCTCACACCCTCTGCTGAAAGTTCCATACGAAATATGAAAGGTTCAAAACTTCTCTTCATTTGCGGTGCGGCGATGCTAGTGCTCGTGTTCGTCGTCGGCATTTATGTCGTACCGCGCGCGCAACGTGGCAGTCCCAAAACCGCGCGACAAAGCGATGCCGCGCGCGTGTCGATCTCGGATGTTTTTTTAGACGTTACTTATGCGACTCCCGACTTCATCAAACGCGTGAAGCTGGAACCGTATTTGGGTTCGCACGAAAAGCGCGCGCAGCCATTTCTCATTGGCATCAACACGCATGTCGGATCAATCGAACATCTCGACCTGCGCGGCAAAGTGCATTTGCAAGATAGCGATGGCGGTGTTTATCCCGCCATCGGCGAACCAGTGGTCGTGAGCGAGCATCACAATATGTACCTGCTCGCGTTTCCGTTGTTGGACAACCACGGCAAACCGATTTTTTCGGCGGACCGCGGATCGTTTCGTTTAGTGGTCAGCGGCGTCGGCAAAACACCGGAACGCGTGTTTGTATGGAAGTTGCCGGTGGTCGAAGAAACTCCAGCGCGAACGCTCGCCAATGCGTTAATCATGGCGCTGAGTGTTATTGGCGCGTTGATGGTGATTTTGAGCCCGTGCGCGATTGAACTCACAACGTATTACACCGGCATCATCGCAGGTATTGTCAGTTCGGCGGCGATTGCCGAGCGCGGCGCCAGGATGCCATTGGGTGTGCGCGCGCGGATTATTAGAAACCTGGCCGCGTTTGTGGCCGGGTTCACATTGCTTTACACGGTTAGCGGAGCATTGGTTTCAAGCATGGGCCAGAAACTGATGACGATGGCCAAACCGGTCGCAGAAGAAATTTGTTCAGTAGATAGCACCGGCGCACAAGTTGCCACTCCTGCTGCTACGACAACAACTAAACATCTTGCCGGTCACGCTGCACATGGAGCGATGTTCGGCCCGTGGGCGCATTACGCGAATTGGGTAGGCGCGGCGTTCCTCGTTTTCTTTGCGTTGAAATCTGTTGGCTTGATCAACCGCGGAACGGTTTGTTTTGTCTGGATGGCGCAAATTGGACGAAAGATTCGCGCTGGTATTGCGTGGACTGTTGGTTTGGTTTCGCCACAACGCGCGGCGATCATCCGTGCACCCGGCTTCAGCATGCGGGTTTCAGGAAATATCACGCCGGCCAATTCGTTTTGCGCCGGACTGGGACTTTCAGTGAGTTGCCTCACGTGCATGGGCGGCGCCATTTTATATCCGCTGCTGATTTTCGTCGGCACATCCACCTGGTATTGGGGCGCGATGATTCTTGGTACGTATTCGATCGCACTGGCGCTGCCGATGGCGGCGATTGCATTGGCGGTCGGCAATTTCGCGTGGCAATGGAGCACGAAAAAGTGGGTCACGCGAAGCCTGCAATATTCCAGCGCCGTGGTGATGATTTGTGTCGCCATTCTTATCGCATTTGACCGTACCCGTTTTATCAACTCCGTCGTTTTCACGATGCTTAGTGCATTCGGGGGAAAACCGGATGCGACGTTTGCCCAACTGTGAAGTTTTGCCCGACCATTTTATGTGCGCTGCTCGTTGAGGTATCAGCGGGCGCAGCAACGATTCAGGTCACGGATTCTATTCAACGCGCCCACGATTCAGCGAAAGACGGCGACACACTTTTGCTTAACGGTCCCACGGTTTTTCACGAACGTGTTAAAATCACGAAGCGCGTGGAACTGCGCGGAACAAACAACCCGGTGATTGATGCAGATGCGAGTGGTTCGCCACTACGAATCGAGGCGGAGGGCGTTCAGGTTCGCGGAATCACTGTCAGGAATGGAGGCACGGACCTTGGCGCTCCCGACGCCGGCATTCTGATTCGCGCGTCGAAGACTTTTGTCGAGAACTCACGGGTGGAAGGCGGCGGTTTTGGAATCTATCTGCGTGCGAGTGATAACTGCCGGATCGTAAACAACGCTATTCTTGGGAATACAAATCTTCCAAATGCCAAACGCGGCAACGGTATTCACCTTTGGAAATCTAAGAACAACGCCATCGTCAATAACTTCGTCAGTGGGACGCGTGATGGAATGTATTTCTCCTACGCCGACCAAAATGTCATTGCGAGCAACCGAGTCGAACACACTCGTTTTGGCATTCACTATATGTATTCGCATCACAATCAATTGCGGGCGAATACGCTGACTGGAAATTCCGTTGGGGCAGCGTTGATGTTCGCGCGTGATTGCCTGGTTGAAGACAACCGGGCTTTTGCGAACCTCCGCCATGGCATTTTGCTCAAGCAGGTCGAGTCCTCACGCTTTGTTCACAACGCAGTTTACGGACAGAACCGCGGCTTCTTTATTCAACAGGCGGCGCTCGACCGTTTTGAAGAAAACCTGATCTGCGAAAACGACATCGGCCTGTATCTCAGCAACGGTTCCGAGCAAAATGTTTTCGTCGGCAACGCATTCGTGCGCAACACAGATCAGATTTGGCAACCGACCGACGAGGTTGAAATGGGCCGGCTCGCTTCGAATAAGTTCTATGAAGGTCAACGCGGCAATTTTTGGAGCGATTACACTGGGACAGACGGCGATGGCAATGGCATCGGTAAAACTCCGTATCACGAGACGGATGTTCTCGGTTACATCGTGGATCGTCATCCCGAAGCACGCGTTTTTGCAATAAGTCCTGCCGCGGCACTCTTGCGCAAAAGTGAAGAGGTTTTGCCGTTGCTCGACGTGCAAGGTGTCACTGACCCATTTCCATTGATAACACCAACGTCGGATTCCCTCGCGAAAATGGCGCTGTTGCAATCCGGGTACCCGCTGGCGAAAGGGAGTGCGAAATGAACTCTATCCTCGAATTCAAAAATATTAAAAAGCGCTTCGGCAGCATCCTAGTGTTGAACGATGTTACTCTCAGTGTCGAACAGGGAAGTGTTCTCGCGTTACTGGGGCCGAACGGTGCGGGCAAAAGCACCCTCTTTGGCTGTTTGCTGGGGTTGATTTTTCCA
>JAQGOW010000098.1 GCA_028293405.1 Verrucomicrobiales bacterium | reverse complement strand
CCTCGGTGAAGTTGCGGTGAAAGTAGATTTTGGCGACGGCGAACTCGTCACCGGCAAAGGCGCCAGCACAGACGTCATCGAAGCCAGCGCCCGTGCTTATTTGAATGCCGTCAACCGCTTCCTCTGCGACGGCCGCGCCAAAAAGCCCAAGCAAAATCAGCCCTAGCGCGATTACTTCGTAAAGCGATAAGCGTGCACTTCGAACGGACCGAACCAATCGGTGAACGTGCCGCTTATCGCTTTTACCGAACGCGGCTCTTCAAAGAGCAACGGCGCTTCACCGGTCACTGACCCGAGGCCGCTGAATTTTACCTGTTCAGTTTTGTGACTGCGATTGCAAGCGATGACAAAAATGTCGTTGCCAGCTTCACGCACACAAAACTCAATCCCTTCTCCATTCGCCGTCACCGGCAACTTTGAATTCGGCGCCGTCAGCGCGGGATAAAGCGGGCTCTTTGTGCCGATCTCCTCCACGACACGGCGCAAAACCTGGTCCCAATAATGCCAGGCCCATCCGAGTTTTTTATCCGACTCCGTCATTGCGGGCGTTAGGTTGCCGCCAAAATACATCAGACCGCGCGCGCCGTTAATGATCGCCTCATACGCCATAAATCGCTGCTCGGGAAACGTAGGAAACCGCAACGTCTTGTTTTTCTTCACAACTCCGCTCCATGCAAATTGAAGGGTCATCCAAACAGATTTTTTGCCACCGCTGATCTCCGTCGCCATTTTCGTCCAGTCCCCCACCATGCTGATCTCACTATTCGTTTTAACGTACTGCGAATGGCGCCCAGGCGGGTAAGCAATCGGATAAACGTCAAAACCAACGATATCGCAACTGCTGTTGAACCGTTTGATATTCGACAAATCAGGCAGCACACCATCCGGCGCCTGAATCAGCGCGAGCGGATGGTTCGCATCCAAAGCTTTGACCACTTGATACGCGTGATCGGTACCCGCCGCACTCATCTTGCCCCACGCCGGTTCATCCGCGCCTTTGTAGACACCAAGGCCGGGATGATCTCTAAACGTCGTCACCAATTTCCGAAGCAACGCTTCGTGTTCCGCCGAATTCTTTTTCAGATCGACCGCTTCACGCAAATTCAGCCAACAATGCATCCCGTATTTGGCAGCGGCGTCTTCCATTTCCCGCTCAGCGGTCCATCGTGCCTCCGTCCATGGCTCGCCCAAAGGACCAGCGCGCAAAAAAGTCGCACCTGCGTCGGCCAACTCCGCAATCCCATTTCTACCCTGTGGCGTTTTGCCGTTTGGCGGCGGCGAAGTAGTAAAACCAATCGGAAAAATCTTTGTGCCATCAATCTCAAGAACGCCATCACCATTGATAACTGCCTGATTCGCCCACGCGCTCATTAAAGATGCTAGCAACAAACACCCCAGTAGAAGACGGCTGAACAACGGCACAATCATCCATCTCATGACGGATATTAGCCCGCGAAGTTACAATTAAGCTGTTCTAACACGACAAAATCTCAGCGACTCCTTCCCTGGATCCCGAATCACGACGGTAATTTGTCTTTTCCGAATCGTTTTTTGAACCACACGGTCGCGAGCGCAGGCAGCCACGACACAGTGATCATAACGAGAGTGAACGGACCGGCGTAGCGAAAGAAAAAGCTGTGATTAAAGAACTCGCGTGCGACGTCATCGTTCGCATGTGCGGCCAAAGCACCGCCACCCATCGCAAAGTGATGCGCGATGGGAGCACCGCCCGATGCCGCAAGCCACGCAAGTGTGAATCCGCCGAAAGCCATGTAACCGATCGCACCTCCGCCAACTGCCGCGTAGCCGATACTCAACCCCCCAAACGCTAGAACTCCGACACCAAAGCCACCGAGGCCAACGACGCCAATTGCCAACGCGCCCCAACTAATCGGCGCCACTGCAAACGCGCCCCCCGCAAATAGCAAACCATACGCGCGCGTCCCAATAGCAATCCAACCTTTCGCAGCCGTTTTATCTTTGAAGTCCGCGTTGAAACGGACGTGCACAAGCGGGACACCGAGAAACTCACGGCGACTGCGCCACTCAAAGGGTTTTCCGGTGCCGAGGAGACCCGGGTCGGTCGCCATTCCGGATTCTTCCATACGGATCCGGCGTTGTGTGCGCTGGTTATAGCGGAACATCCAGCCGAGCCCAATCGCATACGGAACCATCGAGATCACCAGCGTCAACGTCAGTGCTTTGTTGTGATGTTCATAATCCCCATATTCTTGGAGCACGCTCCAGAACGCCGCCCAAACAATATTGTAGCTCCAGAAAACCAGCGCAGATTTCGCGGCAACTTTTCGTTCCCGCTTTGAGCTCGTCAACTTGAAGATCGACGCCCAAGTGGCCGCAAGCGCGCCGAGCAGCCAAAGAAATGGAACGAGCAAAACCTTAACGCCGACTGAAGCAGCCGTCTTCCCAGCAGCGCTTTTGGCTGCGCCCAAAGTCGCCGTCGTCGTGGCAATCTGTGGAATCGCGGCAAGCACACCGGCCGTGAAAGCCTGGTCCGGCGCAGTTTGTTTGAGCGCACCTTCGACAAACGCGACAACGCGTTCGTGCAAAAGCTTCCGCCCGCGCGAGAGCCGTTGCCGCGTCGCTTCTTCCGTCAGATCGAGCACGTCAGCCACGCGCTGGATCGATTGATGTTCGCGATAAAAAAGAACCAGCGGCTCGCGGTAAGGTTCCGGGATTTGTTCCAGCGCCCGCCAAAGAATCGCCTGTTCCTCCTTGGTGATGGCGTGATCAGTTGGATTACCGGCGGGAGCCGCGCTGGTCAAATTTTCATCAAGCTCGCTCGACGCCGCGAGCGGGTTCCGCGTCTGTTTGCGCGCAGAATTATTGATCAAGTTGCGCGCAATCCCAAACAGCCAACTCTTGAATTTGGAAGGCTCCTTGAGGTCGCGCAATTTCCGCCAGGCAACGACAAAAGTATCCTGCGCGAGATCCTCGCTTTGCGCGATGTCCCCACAATTACTGTAAGCAAACGCGGCGATTGGATTCTGATATTTCCTAACTAGCTCAGTGAACGCATCGCGGTCGCCGTTAAGAACGGATTCAACCAGACGCGCATCGTCCAAAATGGGTTCAGCCGAGATGATGTTTGAAATCATAGTCAGCTAGGTAGTGTCGCGAAATGCGAAAGTGTGACAGAGAATGTATTGATGTTCTGACTGCTCCCGTCTTTCGTTCGATGTTCAACGTTGGATTGCGCAGCGGACGTTCCGCTTGGACGTTCGACGTTCGCCTTTTCCGTAAAACAAAAAGCTCCCATCCGGTCTTACGACCGAACAGGAGCAAATTGGGGGATGGGAGTACGCCACTCTCTCTTTCCCGCACCGATGTTAGGCACCTCGCGAGCGAGGTCACCGGTTTCCCGACGCCATTCTCCACGGCAAGCGGAGTTTATTTCGGTCTCATAGCAGGACCGTTGATCTCGGTTGCCCGGATCAAATTTGAGTGAGGCCTCTTGGCTCGCTTAGGCTGGCGTTTGCACCGCTGGCTTACGAACCAGGTCAAGACACGCTTGTGACTGCGGCTTCGCGTCTTGACCACTTTGCGCTGGGTCGGCCACCGCTTTTGACGATGCGTTGGCCCAGTGCTACGGGTCTGACCTCTTAACTCTCAGGTTGCTTTTCGCTCACAAACCAGCGGTTCTTTTTTGGAGAATCGCCGACGTTTCGGAAGGTTTCAAAGGCCTTGCCTTGGCCACGTTGTCCTTCCCGATTCGCTCGCTCATTTTGTCCCATCTTTCGATGTCTTTCGTTTGGCCGATGCGGATTTTATTCCACAACGCCAGAGTCGTGCGAACCGTGCTGATGCACAGTAGCAACCGATTACCCTCTGGGTAACTGCGATTCGCTCAAGCCCGAAACAGACTTGAACTACTGACTCGACTCGGAACGGTTTCTAATTTCGTTCCTGATCGCTCAGTTCCTTTTTCGCGTTTACTGATGGCGCGCGAACGCCACCAGAGGAACTAGTGAATCCTGCCTCCTACTTCGCTCCTTGCGGAACGTTTTAGAGGGACCGTGCCAACCAGCCTGGCTCGATCTTTCCCCGGTTACCCGGGATTATCCTTGGGATACTTCCAACATTCTTTCGTCCGTCTTCCGCATCCCAGCTCTTTCAATGAACTGTAATGACTTTACCAGAGTTTCGTGGCCTGACTACCGAATCTTGTGAACATACTTATTCACCATTTCAAAAACTTATTCACAACCCAAAACCTCAATAAAACCAATATTTTCGCGGTGTTTTTGCATTCCATGACAAACCCGTAATCCGCAGAATTCACAACCCCCAACCTGATTGCGCATAAGTCGTTCCCCGATGATTCACTTAATTTCGCCCTGATACTTCCTTAAGCCCTCAACATTCAACGTGGGACTGCTGAACTGCCGCTTGCATGCAGCACAATCCCTATCGAGGATTTCGGCCCCCTAGACAATCAGAGAAAAACTATGCGTTTGACAAGGTGGTGCGAACTTATACTGAAATATCGACACCAAAATGAACGCGAAACCGACGAACTTTAGCGCACCCATTACGGTATTGCCGGTTGCAGACGTCAATTTCGAATCCTTGGTCCAACTGTATCATCGTTACCTTCTCTATTTTGGGCACAAACGTGACGCATCGGTTCTGCGAATTTTCCTCTCGAAAATCCTGTCGAAAGATTTTTCATATTGCCTTGTCGCGAAAGCTGACGAAGACACGATTGGTTTCTGTGCAGGCGTCTATTCATATTCACCGGTTGCGCTCGGTTTGGCGTTAACAATCAATGACCTTTACGTGGATGACCCATGGCGCCGAAAAAATGTCGGACGGATTTTGATTAAGACGCTTGAGTCATATGCAAACCAAAGAGGGGCAAACACTCTTTTCGTGAATACGGACGCCAATATCCCGTGGCTTACACCTTATTATGAACAAATTGGATTTTTTGCTATCAACCACCGTACTCTGGTGAAGCGATTGAATAAGGAGTCGCAATGATTTTGGGCGTGTTGCCACCAAGCATTGTTGAAGCCGAGAAGCCTCTGGATCTTTTCAATTATTTATCTGTCTTAACTTCAATCGTTTTGGGTTTGGGGGTTACCGGCTATTTCGCCCATTTTGCTAAGTTGCTAGGCAATCGAGATCATGTGAAATGGTCTGGGCTGTACGGTGCCTGGATTTCATTGTTCTTCCCGCTTTACGTACTCTATTGGTGGACATTTTGGGATTACCGCAATCAACTTGAATGGAAATACTTCGACTTCTTGTTTTTGATTATTGGTCCCGGTTGCTTGGTACTGGTTACCGAATTGTTCTTTCCAGAAATTGAGCGCCCTCGCCAACATCTTGATTTAGAAAAGCATTACTTTTCTGTTCAGAGACCACTTTTCACAATGTGGAGCATACTCCAAATCTGGGGCATCTTTTGCCGTCCACTGCTACGCGATGGCCTGAAATGGTCGAGTTTTCTTAATGGGTATAAATTTTCCCAATGCATCCTCTTGTGTTTCCTGGCAGGTGGGATTTTTGTTAAAAAGCGATGGTTCCACTTTCTCATCATCAGCGTTTTTTGGGCTGTAATCCTTTACATTATAATAGCCATCCGCCTCAAAATTGGAGGCAGTCATCTACCTCAAGAGCATTAATATACGTTTCCCCCACTTCTTTCGAACGTGTTACTCGGCGGAAATTCCCATCATGAAAGCACGCATCCTTGCCTTAGCGTTATTCAATTTCCCTGTTACATTGACCGCCGAAGAATTGGGCTCAACAACGACATGACGCCCTTCTGTGAAACCCTATAACCAGAAAACCACCCTTCACAAGCACGGATACTAAGTGAGTCACTACACCTCAATTTTCTAGAATCTAATCCACACCCCCTTTCAGCACATCGAACTGATTTGGGGCATCCTGCCGCTCTACTTCGCCCTGTTGGTGAGTGAACTGACCTCCGCCAAGGCGAACTTCCGCACAGCCATTCAGACCGGCTTCAGCTTTATCTGGGCGGCCGCGCAATGGCTCTACCTCTACTTCCAGACGCACCAGCACTTGGAAATACAAGTCGAACCGCGCCCGACGGTACCGATCAACATATTCGTCACCTTCCTCGTGCTGGCGTTGGGAATAGTCGCACTATTCAGCGGACTGCGGCATCGCTTTCCAAAGTACGCATCCTTCCTGGGCCAGACCCGGTTCGCGAACTACTTCATGATCGCGATCTATCCCATCCAGGCACATTACATGGTTTGGACCTGGGACCGCTTGGCGACCATTGCAATCTTTGCCGTGCCCGTGTGGCTCTTGCTGCACTTCGGATTGATGCCATTTAGGAAATAAGCCTCAAGCTCCAAGGCCTCAGCTCCCGCCCTTGGCATTTGCAACCGCTTGGCTATTCTGTTGTCACTTGCTTCATCGGCTGTCGCTGAGGTGAGTATTAGGTGAAACAACCTCGCGTGCCTGATTTTGCACGTTGGCAACGGTTTTATACAGAATCGGTATTCGCGGTGTCTTTATAATGAATATGAAGCCTAATTTTAAATTGTTGGTCGTCGCCGGAATCGTCGCACTTTCCGTCGATGCATGTTCAACAAGCCCGAGATGGCAGATCTGCGATGCAGTTGTCAGCACAGGCACGAACTACCAACTCACTGCTCGTCAGCCAATTCTGATAGACACTCATACGGGCAAAACATGGGTCTACTCTTGGGACACCAAGAATGTATTTTGGCTTCCGGTCAAAACCACCAACGTCACAAACCAAATCAAATGATTGTATCGCTCTGTTGTTGTTGATCCGTCTGCCCCCTTCGCCTCTGTGCCCTCTGTGTGTCCGTCCCTCTGTGTCTCTGTGTTAAATTCCCGTTCCGTGTTTCATCTGTGTTTCATCCGTGGCTAAACAAAAGTTCAAGTCCCATGCCAACCCCACAAAACACGACCATTTAGTCATAAAAAAGTGCTGTTTTTGTCTTTCCTCTACCTCCTCTCTCTCCTGTCTCTACAGTTTTTGCAGAGTCGTAACTTCCTGCCACACTTCCCCCACGCGGCATAGCCGTGTCCGTCGAGCACTAACGCCCGCCGGAACTGTGAAAGGTGAGAACCATGCAGACACACATCAACAAACCGCAAGTCTTGGACTGCGGCAGCCCTCTGCCGCTTTCCCATGCGACCCTCGGCGACGCATCTCACCAAATATCAGTAAATATCACCAAATATCACCTAACTAAAAAAATCTGACCTATGAACACCACTGACCAACATTCCCGCCGCAAAGGTAACGTCGCCCGTCTCCCAAAAGACCTGCGCGACAAAATAAATGCCATGCTCGACGAAGGCGCCACCTACCCCCAGATCATCGCCGAACTCGAGAAATCCACCAACCCACCGCTGCCCTATCCAATCAGCGTCAATAACCTGTCCAACTGGTTCGACGGCGGATACCAGGATTACCTCCGCAACCAGGCCTGGCGCGAACGCATCGACGCCAAAGCCGACCGCTACCTCGAAGTCGGCCTCAACGACGGCCCCAAACTCGTCGCCGGCGGCCTCTACGCCGCAGCGATCCAAATCTGCGAACTCATGGACGAACTCGCCGTCGCCACCCCCGGAGAAACCGACGCCGACAACTGCACTCGCGTCACCAACGCCCTCTCCCGCTTGAGCCGCAGCATCCTCACGCTCCAGCAGTACCGGGATAAAATCGAAAAAGAAAAAGCCGCGGA
>JAQGOW010000094.1 GCA_028293405.1 Verrucomicrobiales bacterium | reverse complement strand
GGCGAAACCTATGAAAGCGGCAAGGGCGAGCTCTATCAGATTCCCCTGCTCGTGAACGTCATTTACAAAGTCAGTCCGGAAAAATCTTTCTCGCCGTATTTCGGTGTCGGCGCGGGCGGTGAAGCGGCCATGTTCGACGCCCAATTCCCTTCCGGCAAACTGAGCGACACCGATTTCACCTTTGCTTATCAGGCCTTCGGTGGATTGAGCTACAAGCTGTGCGAGAACGCAAACATTGGCCTCGGATACAAATTCCTCGGCACCACCAGCCACGACTGGAAAGAAAACGGCTTGCGCGTTCGCACGGACAAGTTGTTCACCCATGCCGTTGTCCTCGCCCTCACCTGGCACCTGTAAGCAACGCCCGTAATG
The DNA here is from genome assembly GCA_028293405.1 of Verrucomicrobiales bacterium. GTDB lineage: Bacteria > Verrucomicrobiota > Verrucomicrobiia > Limisphaerales > Palsa-1400 > JAICXV01. The sequence continues at coordinate 8,340 of JAQGOW010000094.1, read as the reverse complement.
AACGACGGCCAAATTGCAGCGTGGCATTACGCATCGCGCAAGCCGGTGCAAGTCACCTGGAAAAGCGGCGTCATTACAAAAATCGAAACTCTGACCAGCGGGAACAGCAATGTTCCCGCTGACTCTTTGTGGATTGCGCCGACGCTGTTCGATGTGCAAATCAACGGCTACGGCGGCATCGATTTCCAGCGCGACGACTTCACCGGTGAAGATTTGCTGAGGTCCACGCGCAAACTTCGCGAGCACGGTTGCGGCAAATTTTTCCTCACGCTCATCACCGCCGATTGGGAAAAGCTCACAACCCGATTCAGTTGCGCCAAACAACTCCGCGACCAATCACCCGAACTGCGTTCCGCCATCGCAGGTTGGCACATCGAAGGCCCCTTCCTGTCCAGCGCCCCGGGATTCCACGGCGCACACGACCCGGCGTTGATGCTCGATCCGACGCCGCAAAAGATCGACGAACTATGCGACGTCGCTGCAGGCGATCCGCTATTGCTCACCGTGTCGCCGGAGCGTGATGGTGCAATCGATTCCATCAAGCACGCCGTCTCACGAGGGGCGAAAATCAGCTTAGGCCACACCAACGCCTCCGCCGAAATTCTCAAACAAGCCGTCGATGCAGGAGCAACCGGCTTCACTCATCTAGGCAACGGCTGCCCACGCGACCTCGACCGGCACGACAACATTCTCTGGCGCGTTTTCGAACGCCCAGAACTCACCGTCAGTTTAATTCCCGACAAAATCCACGTCTCCCCTGCTCTGTTCCGCCTGGTTCATCGAACGTTGGATAAAATCTTCTACACGACCGACGCAATGTCCGCAGCAGGCGCCCTCCCAGGTAAATACAAGCTAGGCTCGATGGAACTTGAGGTGGCCGAGGATCAAATCGTGCGCCTGCCCGGCAAACCAAATTTTGCTGGATCCGCACTCAAACCAATCGATGGCGTCTTTCGCGCCGCGGAGATGCTAAACGTCCCGTGGCAGGAAACATGGCAACGCGCGGCAGAAGCCCCGGCGCATTTCATGGGTTTGAAAAACGAAATCGCCGAAGGACAACCCGCGAATTTCTGCATCGTTCGTATCGTCGGTGGCAAACCACAAGTCAGCACCGCCGCGTCATACCCTTCGATTGTCAGTTGACGTTCCTCGCTGTGCCGTGCAGGAATAGAGCCATGCCCGTCGCGATTTACCTCGTCCTGTTCTCTTTTCTTCTTACCGCTGTTTCCTCCAACGCCGACCAATTGTCCGCAACCGACCAACGCACGGTCGGAGTCAAAACCCTCAACACACCGCGAACATTTCCCGTAATCAAATCCAAGGACCAGTGGAAAAACCGCGCCGCTGAAATTCGCGAACAAATTCTCGTCAGCGCCGGTCTTTGGCCGATGCCGGAAAAAACGCCGCTCAACGCAAGCGTCTTCGGAAAAATCGCGCACGAAGACTACACGGTTGAAAAAGTTTATTTCGAATCGCTTCCCGGATTTTTTGTTTGCGGCAACTTGTATCGTCCGATGGGCAGAGGTCATGGCCCGTTCGCGGCGGTGCTCAATCCGCACGGTCATTGGCCCGAAGGTCGATTGGTCGATACCACCAACGGAAGTGTTGCGGCGCGATGCATCAACTTCGCGAAGCAAGGCATGATCGCGTTTTCCTACGACATGGTCGGCTACAACGACACGCACTTTCCCCTGCCGCCTAACTACAAACACACACCCGAAACCTTCTACGCGACCCATCGCCATTTCGCCACCAACACGCCAGCGCCGATGCTCTGGAACATCAACCTGATGGGTTTGCAATTGTGGAACAGTATTCGTGCCCTCGATTTTTTGGAGGAGCTGGCTGAGGTCGACAAAATGCACATTGCGATCACCGGCGCTTCGGGCGGTGGCACGCAAACTTTCATGCTAGGCGCGATTGACGACCGCCTCGCTGAGCAAGGACCGGTTGTGATGGTTAGTCACACGATGCAGGGCGGATGTGGCTGCGAAAACATGCCGGGTTTGCGCGTAGAATTTTCCAACATGGAAATTGCCGCGGCCGCGGCGCCTCGCCCACAAATTATGGTCGGTGCTTCCGGCGATTGGACCAAGGACATGATGACCGTGGAAGGTCCAGCCGTCGAAAGCGTGTATAAATTATTTGATGCAACAGACCTTCTTCGCTTTGTTCGATACGACTCCAACCACAACTACAACAAGACAAGTCGCGAAGCGGTCTATGGTTGGTTCGACAAATTCTTAATGAACAGCGGCGATGGTGCGCCCGTGAAGGAAGCCGCCTACACGAAAGATCCAGACGGCGACCTGCGCGTGTTTCCCGATAACAAATTGCCGTCGCAAGCAATCTCCGAGCAGGAGTTGATCAACTACTTGATCGAGCGCACACGCAAACAATTGGAGAAACTGACACCGCACGGCAAAGCGTCCTTGGCCGAATACAAAAACATTCTGCAGCCTGCATGGAAACGGACTCTGCAGTTGGACGTAGCAAACAAAGAAGTGCTTGCGACCTTCGACCCGAAATCCAATGTCACGGACGACTTCACCGGTTGCACTTCGACTCACGTGACCATCGGCCGGTCGGGAAAAGGCGACCGCATTTCCGCCGTGATGTTTCGACCGGCACAACCGGCCAACAACAACCTCGTCATACTGCTGAGCGACAAAGGCAAAACCAATTTCCTCGACAGTAAAGGTCTACCAAGCGGCTTGGCACGTGAGTTAGTCGACGCCAACCAGTCGGTCATAACGTTCGACCTGTTTTCTGCGCCGACGAATCGGAACCAGGTCGATTTGTTCTATGCGACCTACAACAAAACAACCATGCAGGAACGCGTGCAGGATATTGCGACAGTTTGTGCCATGGCGCATGGTCCTGGTCCCGTGACCAACAAAATAGTTTTGATCGGCGAAGGCAACGCTGGGTTGGCCGCAATTCTCGCAGCCCCGTTAGTCGATGCCGTCATCGCCGACTGCAGAACTGCCGATAACTCCGACTTGTTCCGCGTGCGCCCTGACGTATTCGTGCCCGGTCTAAGGAGCATTGGCGATTTCATCGGTGCCGCAACGTTGGCCGCGCCAAATCCGATTCTAGTCTGCGCAGGTTATAATAAGCTCTCTGTTGGCCCCTTGAAGGAAATCTATAAAGACCTCCACTCCACGCGAGCGTTCCAATCGGAATACGCATGGCCGAATGATCAGGCGATTGTGAAGTGGGTGGCGAAGCTGAAGTAATCAATTCCTAATGCGTCTGCTAAATCGCCCAAGCAACGCGCCAGGGAACGATGCAGTCCAAGATGCTAGCATGTTGGCGAGTGTGGGGCACCACTGCTTGACACCAATTTGTCGCAAGGTACTCTCGGTTCAAATCACTCAAGGCACGCACCTCACTCGTGTTTAAGGAGGCATTATGTCGCAATCGAAAACCAGTGAACGAGTCGTTGCCAGGTCCTCAAAATTGGTAAAGCTTCGCACGTTACTAATTTCAATTTCACAGTCCTCTTACTTGCCGCACATATTGGCGATAGCGGCTTTCATCATCATGATCCCCGCATTGTTCGGCGGGATGTTCGGCGATGACATGATTCAAGGGCTGACGCAAAGGAAGCGTGCCGATTTGCCAGAGCGCGTTTTCGAGACGGGATTAGTGTCGACCAATTGTGGGACGTTGTCTGGAGTGGCGAATGATTTGTTCGGGTATTTAAAGTATCCGGAACAAGCACAGCATGCAGCCGACTATGGAATTGCCCCCTGGTGGGCCTCGTTGCACTGGCAAGCAGCGTTATGGCGGCCGGTGACCGCCTTCACGCACTGGTTGGATTATCGCATTTTCCCCAAGACACCTTGGCTCATGCATCTGCACAATGTTTTTTGGTTCGTGGGGATCGTGTTCATGGTGACGATTATCTACAGGCTAATCGGCCGGGCAGGCACTACGCAGATTGGTGCGACATCTTCGATAACGAACGCAGCCGCGCTCGGCGCATTCCTTTTTCTTCTGGATAAGAACACTTACTTCCCGGTGATGTACGTGGCTAATCGCGGTTTTTTTGTCGCGCTGTTTTTCGGATTAGTGAGTTTGTACGCGCATCACCAGTGGCGGCTGACGCGTCGGAAAGTTTGGATGTGTGCTTCGGTTACATGTTTGCTCTTAGCGATGCTTGCAAATGAGGCTGGGGTCTCGACGATGGCGTTCTTAATCGCGTATGCGCTGGTGCTGGAACCAACGAATCCAGGTTTACGCCAAACTGCGCGTTCCATTTTGACTATATTCCCGGCAGTCGTCGCAGTCATTGCATGGCGGATCATTTATGTGGCGCAGAATTGTGGGGTTAAGAATTTCGAAGGATATATCGATCCTGGCTACTCGCCATTGTTGTTCTTGAAGAACCTCCTGCCGAGGACAACCGCGCTTCTTGGAGGGCAATTATCCGGTGTGATGCCGGAGATAAACTTTGGTCTGAATCCAGCATCACGATTAGCGCTGGGACTTTTCTTTCTGCTATTTGTTTTGGTTTGCGGGTATGTCTTCCTGCCGACTATCCGACGAAATGTCGTAGCGCGGTTTTGGGCGGTTGTGATGCTGCTTGCGCTTGTCCCGGCGGCGACGGTCGCGCCGATTAGCAAGAATCTTGGATTTGTTGCGATAGGTGCGTTTGGATTGATGTCGGTTTTCTTTGTGCAATTTGCGCAACGACACGAACGTGAAATGTTATCAGCCTTTCGCAGGGCGATTAGTTGGGGTGTCGTGGGCTGGCTGTTGCTAGCACACATCTTCGGAGCGGTGGCTGCGCGAGGATTCCTGGGGTTCATTACGCCGTTTCTGGGGCCGATTGTTGACTGGGGCTTCGAGCATCTCCCGGACGGCGGCGATCGAAATGTGGTAGTGGTCAACGATCCCGGGCCGGTTTATGCGCTGGTGCCAATTTATCGTGCATATCGCGGCGGCGCTTTGCCCAAAAGCGTTAAGAATCTTGCGCTCGGTTTGACGGGTTTGCGAATTATGCGATCGAACGACAGTACGCTCATCGTGACGGCGAAAAGTGGCGGCTTGTTGTCGGCGCCAGCGTTCGGACCAGTCCACGTCGCTTACGCTTGCAAAACGGCAAATGATTTTTTGTACAGCGGAATGAAATGGAAGAAGGGAGACCGCGTCGTGCGGAAGGGTTGGACGATTGAAGTTATCGATACCACTGAGGATGCCGAGCCGCGATCGGTGGCGATTCATTTTGATTCACCGCTTGAAGCTGATAACCGTTTGTGGCTGCAATTTGTTTGGCGGCCTTATTACCAATATGTCCCGTTCAAATTACCGAAGGTCGGTGAGACTGTGGAAGTAGCGGGACCGCGGGGCCGTAAATAGATTTTTGCCAAGGACGAATTACTTTTCGCCGCCAGCGAGAATGGTTTGGAAGTGCGGCGGCTGTTCTTCACGCGCGACAACGGTCACCTCGATGTGTTTGAACCCAGCAGCTTCCAACCAACGATGCAACGTGCCTTCAGGGAAGCCGAGCCAGCGGTCGCCGTAAAGTTCCGTGGCTTTATCGAAGGTGTGCTCGAGTAAATCCAACATCATCAGCTGGCCGCCGGGGCGCAATATATTATAGGCAGAAGCGATTGCCTTTGCGGGATCGGCGGCATGATGCAGAGCCTGGCTCAGCACGACAAGATCAACACTGTTCGGCTCGATTGGTGGATTTTCCAGGTCGCCGAGACGGAACTCGAGATTCTTAAGTTTATTCTTTTTCGCTTTGGCGCTGCCGAACGCAACCATCTTCTCGGAGTTATCCACCGCGATGACTTTCTTAGCGCGCCGAGCCAATAGTTCGCTCAACAGACCCTCACCCGAACCAAGATCCGCAACGGTGATGTGCGGGATAATGCGCAAGAGCAGTTGTCCAAAGGCTTGCCACGAACGTCCCGGACCGTAACTGCGATCAAAACGGCCGGCGACTTGATTGAAATACAGTTCCGCCTCCTGGCTGCGTCGCACAACAATGCGCTTGAGATTGAGCTGATCGGCTGAGGCTTCGGGTAATTCTTTGGCGCCACGAATGGCCAGCTGCACGAACTCGCGCGAGAGGTCGTCCGCTTGCGACGAAATCTTGTAGAACGTGCGTTTACCTTCACGTCGCGACTCGAGCAGGCGCGAATCCTGGAGCAAACCGAGATGGGTCGAGATGCGCGACTGACCCATGCGCGTGATTTCCTGAAGCTCGTTCACCGAGAGCTCACTGCGCTCAAGCAACGCGACGATCCGCAACCGGGTTGGGTCGCTCAACGCTCGCAAGGATTTAAGTGTGGCTGACATTAATTTACTGGAAACTCTGACGAATTAACGGTTGACGGCAAGAATTACCTAACTAATATATCAACCTATCAAGATACGTCAATGTGACGTATGTTTAAGAACACAACGACGCGCGCAGAGCGACACAAATTTACCAAAAATGAACAAATCCTTCATCTTTTCTTCGGAGTCGGTTGGCGAAGGCCATCCAGACAAGGTTTGCGACCTGATTTCTGATGCAGTCCTCGACGCGCATTTGGCCCAGGATCCCAAGAGCCGTGTGGCTTGCGAGACCTATGCCAAGAGCAACATGGTCGTCGTCGGTGGCGAAATCACCACGAAAGCCAAGGTTCACGTTAATGATATCGTCCGCGCAGCGATCCGCGAAATCGGTTACGTGAATGATGACGATGTGTTTCATGCCGACAAAGTTTTCATCACCAATTTGGTGACGCGCCAGAGCCCGGACATCGCGCAAGGCGTCGATGCTGCCGCTGCTGACGGTAAAGATACCGCCGAACAAGGCGCCGGCGACCAGGGTTTGATGTTCGGTTATGCATCGAACGAAACTCCTGAATTGATGCCTGCTCCGATTATGTTCGCGCATCGCCTTGGTCGCGAACTGACCAAGATTCGCAAGGCCGGCAAAGTCAAATGGCTCCGCCCCGACGCGAAGACACAGGTCTCGGTTCAATACGTCAATGGCAAGCCCACGCGCATCGTGAACGTGGTTGTGTCGACACAACACGCCGCTGACGTAAAGCACAGTGAGATCAAGTCGTTCATCATCAAAGAAGTCATTAAAAAGTTTCTCCCTGCTGAATTGCTCGACAAGAACACACAATTTTTAATCAACCCGACCGGCCGTTTCGTGACGGGCGGACCTCAAGGCGACACCGGCTTGACCGGCCGCAAGATCATTGTCGACAGCTACGGCGGCATGGGCCGTCATGGCGGCGGCGCGTTCTCCGGTAAAGACCCGTCCAAAGTGGATCGCAGCGCAGCGTACATGGGCCGTTACGTCGCGAAGAATATTGTCGCCGCTGGTTTGGCTGACAAAGCGGAAATCCAATTCGCCTACGCGATTGGTTATCCTGAACCCGTCTCCGTGTGCGTCGATACGTTCGGCACTGGCAAGGTCAGCGATGAACAGATTGAAAAGGCCGTTCGCGAAGTGTTCAGCTTCAAACCGGCAGCGATCATCAAGCAGTTGAACCTGCTCCGCCCGATTTACCAGAAGACGACCAACTACGGGCACTTCGGCAAGATCGATGATCTGAATTCGATCACGTGGGAAAAGACCGACAAGGTCCAAGCCCTGAAGCGTGCGGTGAAGTAATAACTTAACAGTAATCAGTAATTTTATGGCTAAAGCAGATTTTAAAGTAAGGGACATGAGTCTCGCGGAATACGGTCGCAAAGCGATTGATATCGCTCAGCACGAAATGCCGGGTTTGATGTCTATCCGTAACAAATACGCGAAGACCAAGCCGCTCAAAGGCGTTCGCATCACCGGTTCGTTGCACATGACGATTGAAACCGCTGTGCTGATCGAAACGTTGGTTGCGCTCGGCGCATCCGTGCGTTGGGCGAGCTGCAACATCTTCTCGACCCAGGACCACGCCGCGGCAGCGATTGCCAAAGCCGGCGTCCCGGTGTTCGCGTGGAAGGGCGAGACGCTCGAAGAATATTGGGACTGCACGTTCCTCGCGTTGGCGCATCCCGGCGGACTCGGACCGCAACTGATTGTCGATGACAGTGGCGACGCCACCCTGCTCATCCACAAAGGTTATGAGCTCGAAAACGGCGACAAATGGGTGAACTCCCCTTCTGAGTCGCATGAAGTCGACGTCATCAAGAACTTGCTCAAACGCATTCACAAAGAGCGCCCTGGAATTTGGCACAGCATGGTCAAAGACTGGCGCGGCGTGAGTGAAGAAACCACCACCGGCGTTCACCGCCTCTATCAGATGGCCGAAAAGGGCGAGCTGCCGTTCCCGGCGATCAACGTCAACGACAGCGTCACCAAGTCGAAGTTTGACAACC
>JAQGOW010000189.1 GCA_028293405.1 Verrucomicrobiales bacterium | reverse complement strand
TCGCTTGCACCGTCGCAGGGAACTTCGCGAGCTTCGGCTTCACTGTGTCAGCGCGCAAGGTTGAGTGAGCCTTCGACGCCTTCAATGCCTCGACCACCGACAGGCCCAGCGCTTCATCCGATGCGCTCTCATACGCCGCGAGCACGTGCATCAGTTCCATCGGTCCAACGGCTTTGACACTTTGCGTCAACGCCGCGAGTTGTTCGTTGCTCAGCTTGGCGCGTTCGAAAACCGAAGCAGCCGTGACACGTGCCGCCACTGGCTTATTAGCGTCAAGTTGCGCGCGCAAAAAATCAAACAACTCGGAGTCGACGCTGAACTTGCTTCGCGCCGCCGCCAACGCGTTTAAACGCTCCTCATCCGGCAACGAACCGTTGTGTGCAACTCGCAGCAAAGCATCGCTCAATCCGGGCGGACGTTGTTCAAAGGTAACGTATCGCGCAGTGCTGACCGCTTCGCGGACGAGCATCGGATCAGATGTCGCCAACGCTTTCGTCAACGCTGTGCCCCATGCGACCGGTGCCGCGCTCAAGTGCGCCTGCGTCATCGCATGAACCGCAATCAATTGGGCAGGCTTCGATTCGCCGCCGACGCTTTCGGCCAACAGTTGCTGCACCTTGTCATTCGAAGCAAGTTGCGCCAATTGTTTTTCCAACGCGACCTGTTGTTCAGGTGACGAAGCTTTGTTCAACTCATCGCGCAGCAATCCAGCGAGCGCTTCGCCCCATTCGGGATGGTGAGACACGAGCCATGCCCCGGTTTCCTTCAGATTGGGATCGGACGACAACAACAACGGCGAAACTTGTTCAGGCTTCAACCCGCCATGATCCATTTGATCCAGTGCGATGTAAGCGCAACGTTGGGCGAACACGTTCGTGTTTTTCAACCCCGCCGAAGCCACTGCCGGATCATCGATATCAATGAAGGCGTAAGTGATGGAGTGTTCGAGCACGCGATCGTGGATGGTAGGCGCGCCATCGAATAAAGCGCGAACCGCCGCTGGACTTTGCAAGCGCCCGAGCGCTTCCGCCGCCGCGCGACGAATTTGTGCGCTGCCGGTGCGCATGAGTGAATGCAACGGATACTGCGCATCGGCATCACGCCAAACACTGACCGAATGAATGGCAGCGTGCCGCACAGATTCATCTGCATCCATCAACGCAAAGCGCGCCGCGTCGCGGGCGGTTTTGTCTTGGACACGCGTTAACCCCCAAACAGCATTGCGCCGCGCGTCAATTGACTTCGATGTCGCCAATACATTGGACATTGATTGAACTGCCGGGCGTCCAAGTTTGCCGAGTTGCTGGAGAGCACGCTCGACCACGACTGGTCGTTTGTCGTCGAGAAGCTTTGTCAGGTCGTCGGCTTTGAGATTTGCCCAATCAAGTTTCAACCCGCGTCCATCCTGAACGTTGTGCGCGCCGGTTTTGCGAATGCGATAAATCGCGCCGAGCGAGTCAGGTTTCCAAAGCTGCGATGTCGGGCAACAAATTTTATACCAACCGCCGGTATCCACCACGAGCAAGCTGCCGTCGGCGTCTTCGAGAACGTCCGTGGGATGAAAGTCTGTGCTGTCTGAAACTACGAAGTCCTGTTCCTTCGTGCTATAGGTCGCACCTTCGACCGTTGGTATCACGCGCACGACCTTGCGCAAATTGAAGCAGCAGACGAACAGGTTGTTTTGCACGTCGTTGCCGAATTGCGTCGATTGATAACGCGTCAAACCGCAAGGAGCCGCAGGCCCGAGGTGCGTCAGCAGCGGCATGAGTTCGCCGGTCTTTTTGTGACCGTCGAGAACGTCAGGATGCGGCTTGCCGTAAACGCCGCCGTAAATTGCGTGAATGAGTCCGTCGCGATCGCCCGCTTCGGGATGCACAAAAAATGTGCCGCTCAGAATGCGTTCGCCGTCCGGCATGAACGTCAATCCAACAGGATTATCCATTCCGCCAGTGAGGACCGATTCGACAATGCCACCTTCAGGTCGCTTGCGGAAAATGTGCGCTGCACGACTGCTGATTGGTTTATGACCGGGATCGTCGTAGGTCTGCTCCGCGAACGCGCCTTTGCACCAATAGATCCAACCATCCAGCCCGAGATACGGACCGTGCAAATCGTTCGCGCAACCGGTCATGGTTTTGCCCAGATGCCATTCCTCGCGCACATCGGCGACGCCGTCGCTGTTTGTGTCGGTCAGTTTCCAGATGCTCGGGACCGCACTGACGTAGAGCGAGCCGTTGTACCAAAGCGCGCCTTCCGGGAACATCATCTTGTCGGCGAACACCGTTGTTTTGTCGAAGTGTCCATTTCCTTTCGTGTCCTCAAGACGCAAGACGCGGTGCTCCTTTTTCTCAATCTGGACGTTCGGACGTTCGTTCGAGCCGGACGAATCGGTCACGTAAAGCCGGCCCTGTTCGTCAAAATCGGCCTCGATTGGTCGCGGAATTTGATTCGTGGCCGTGACAACTTCGACAGTGAAACCATCGGGCACGGTCAGGGTTTGATTGGCGAATTTGAACTGGGCGGCGAACGTAGTCGCAGCCGCGGAAGTGCACGCGACGAGCAGCAAAAGTCGTTTCATAGGAACGGGCAATAGCGTGCGTCTGAAATTTGCACTTGAAAAGATTTTAGTCCGGGAACAAGTTCGCGCCGCGTTGAAACAAGTCCTCCTGATCGCATTTTATTTTCCTCCGCGCAATCACGTGGCCAGTTATCGTTCGGGTTGTTTCGCGAAATATCTGCCGGAGAACGGTTGGATGCCCACCGTTGTGTGTCAGGACTGGCCGATGGACGGTCGCGATTCTGACCCGAACTTCGTCGGCAAGATTCCTGATGAAGTCAAAATCGTGCGGGTGCCGCAACCGCCTTATCGCACATTTTACGAGCGGATGGTGGTTCGCAAATTGTTGCCGTATGTAAGCCCTTATCGCGCGCCGCACCTGTGGTCGCAAAAGGCAACGGAGGCAATCACGCAACTTTGTCGTGAAACAAAGTTCGACGCGATTTGGGCAACGAGCGACCCGATCGTGACCATGGGTCTCGCGAGTGAGACTTCGAAACGGATCAACAAACCGTGGGTCGCTGATTTGCGCGACAGCTACAGTCTCGTTCCATTCGGTTCGTGGTATAAGCGGCCGATCTGGGCGCATCACGAACGGCGTCTTTGTCGCGATGCCAGCGAAGTGGTCATCGTGTCGCCGACGTGGGCCAAAGAACTTTCACCCAAGATCGGCAAACAAATTCACGTGATCGAAAACGGTTACGACCCGAGCCTATTTCCGACCGATGTGCAGCCGGACAAGTCGATGTTTTTGATCGCGTACACTGGCTCGATCGTGCGTGACGAAAAGCCGAACCTGTTCATGGACGGACTTCGTCTCGCTCTTAGCAGCGGCTCAATTCCTCGCGACAAAATTCAAGTTAACTTCTACGGACCCTCCATCGAACAGATCAACGAGACTTGTCCAGGTGCGTTGGAGACGTTGCCGGTTAAATCGTTTCCAAAGGTTCCGCACAAGCAGGTCATCGACATTCAACAAAAGAGCGCGGCTTTGCTCCTGCTCACCTGCACCGATCATCCTGGCGTTTTGCCGGCGAAGATTTTTGACTACCTCGGAGCCAAACGGCCGATCCTGCTCGCGCCTGATGACGGCGGCGATGCTTGTGACATCGTTCGTCGAACCGGCGCGGGTGAAATCACCAGCACGCCCGAACAAATCTCCGCCGTGCTCCAAAAGTGGTACGCCGAGTGGAAGCAGACGGGCGACATCAAGCTCGTTCGTAACGAACAGGAGGTCCAACACTACTCGCGTCGGGACCAAACGCGGCGATTGGCAGCTTTGCTCGACAGCGTCACCAATTCGGCGAAGTGATCCACAGTCCTGCTGGGCTGTTAGTTCCTTTGCGGATGATGAGGCCAGAGCCTGGGTTGAAAACAGCGGTTTCACCAACGTCCGACGAACCAGAGCCGACGCGACGCCATGCGTTGCTCCAATAATAATAGACAGCCGACGATGATTTGTTTTTCTGGGCTACGGTGTTGTCGAACGTGAGCAATTCATCGGTGCGCGTGCCGGGAAGCGGACTGGATGCGAATGCGCCGCTGCTGATCAGACCGGAATTGTTCAAGGTCATCGGCACGGGCCGCGCGAGGCCGATGTAGTTGTCTTGTGCAGTGCTGCTGGAACTTTGCAGCGCGACCGAGAGCGGGTTGGATACGACGAGGCCCGTGACCGACAATGACGTGTTGGTGGCGACGTTGTGGCGGACGATGAAATGCGCATTCGGTGCGAGTACGTCGTCGTTGTGATTGGCTGCGCCTTGACCGACTTGTTTCCAGAGGCCGGCATTGAAGTAATAGATGCGCGCTGCGCTGAGGTTCACACCTGGGGTGGATTGATCCGGGATGAGAATCTCGGTGTTGCGATTGCCTTGAGTTGGCGAAACGTTGACGCCTGCGCCGTTGGGGAACGCGGTTGCGAGAGTCCAATAGGGTTCGATGGATAGTTGATCGTATTGCGCGGCAACTGCGAGTGAGTCGGAACCGATGTTGAGCGTGACGGTGTTCGCGGTGTTGTCGGTCACGGGATAGATGCGTCCGGCGAGTGCGCCTGTGAGGAAACGCGCGTAGTAGGTATTGGTTTGCGTGTTGGCGATGTAGACGAATTGGCCGGCGACCCAAGATGAATCTGCCGCCGTAACGACATTGCCCGATGCGGATGTCACGCTCGCTAGAGACGATGGGCCGCGCAGGAGCGGCAGGGAAACGAAATTATCGGAGTTGCCCAACAGCATGACGTTGAGCACGCCGGCGATGTCACTGGCGTGTTGCGGGGAGGCGAGCTGGTAGAACCGTTGTGCGTCCGTCAGCGGATCATCATCGGCGGATAACGTCGGACCGGATGCGATGTAATTTGCAATGGGCGTCCACGTCGGCGCGGTCAGGTTGGTTTTGTATTGTAGCGTGTAGGTGCTGGAACCGTCGGCGGTCCAGGAAGTCGTGACGGAGTTGTCCGGATTTAACGATATGCTTTGCAGTTGGGTGGGGCCTTGCAACACCGTCAGCGTCGCGTCCGAACTAGCGACGAAATTGAAACTGTTCAGGACCAAAATGCGGTAGGTGCCAGCATCGGATTGTTGCACGTTCGCAAGGGTGAGGCTGGAATTTGTGGCGCTGGAAATGTTCAACCCGTTTTTCTGCCATTGATAACGCAACGCGGTTGAGCTTGTCGATGTGACTGAAAACGATGCAGCGGTGCCGGGGCTTGCGGTTGTGTTTTGGGGTTGCGCGGTGATGGCCGGGGCGGTTCCGCTTTCTGCGCCTGGAGCTTCGACCCGGAAATTGGCGAACAAGCCGAATTCGAAATTTGTCTGGGCGACGCTCGGGAACGGGTCCATGTAACCGATGAAAACGTTGTTGCCTGCGATCACTGGATTGGTGACCGATGCGATTCTCACGGCGTCGATTGACCACGTGACGATGTTGCCGACTTTCTTGACGATGACTTCGTGCCAGTTGAATGCTTGTGAACCGCCGTTAGCCGTGCCGGTTTGCGTTGACGGCGCAAGTGAGTTTTGGGCGGCGGGAACGGTTTTGCCCGGGAATGCGGTCGTGTAGTAGCTATTGCCGTGATACGTCGCAAGGAAAGCATTGTTCGGCGCAGCGTAAATTCCAGTGTTTGTGCGTGCGAGGGTTGCGGCGGCACCGGCTGTTGCGTTGGTGAAAACGCAATAGTC
>JAQGOW010000079.1 GCA_028293405.1 Verrucomicrobiales bacterium | reverse complement strand
CAAGGTCGCAGCCAACAGCGCGTTCGTTTTGGACAAACTATTGGTGCTGGTAAACGCACAACTGGTGTCCGAACTAATATTGTAACCGCCGTCACTGAGTGCGCCGTAATTGTCCGCGCCGCGACCGTGCTGGAGGATGCAGTTGTAAATTTTCGAAGTTCCACCAGTGCGCGCGATGTTTCCGCCGTTGGCCGCGCCGGTCGCGCCGTTACGGTTGGAAATTGGACTGACGCCGTTTGTGCCGCCGATGGCGTTGTTGGTGGCGAAGGTGCAATTGCGCGCGACAAAGGTGGCAACGTTGGCAATGGCTCCGCCGACCGCGGTTCCACCTGCGCCTGCGGTCGCATTGGGATCGCCCAAGGTCGCGCCACCTGCGCCGCCGATACAACTATTGGTCCAAAAGGTGCAGTTCTCGGCCCAGAAAATTCCTAAATTATCAATGGCGCCGCCGAGGCCGCCGCCACCACTTTTGCCGTTTGCACTGGTGCCGTTTCCAGAAAGCGATTGCGGTGCGCTGTCACCGCCGTAAGCGCGATTGGCGACGAACGAGCTGTTCGTGAGATTCAAAATGCCGCCGGCCGGAATATAAATTGCGCCTCCCGCACCCGCGTTGCCTTGTCCACCCACACCGGTGCTACCACTGACAGGGCCAGTTCCGGCTGCACCGCCTGCACCGGCACTGCCGCCATAAGCGACGTTGTTGACGAAATAACAACGGATGATCGTGTTTGTGCCTGTGCTGTAAATCGCGCCGCCCAAAGCAATGCCGCCACCACCACCGTCGCCACCAAATCCGCCAACGCCGTTAAATCCGTTACCGCCCGTGCCGCCAATGCCACCCGCAGCAAGGTTGTTGGTGAACGTGCAATTCGTCAGTAGTAACGAACCGTGATTGCTAAAGATCGCGCCGCCTTCGCCCGCACCACCAGCGCCACCGTTGCCGCCATCAATGTTGCCGCTGGAACCGTTCGCGCCATTGGCCGCGCGTGCGTTGGTTGCGTTGTTCGAGGCGAATACCACGTTGCTCGCCGCAATGGTTCCATTGTTGTTGTAAATGGCTCCGCCGAGCGGATTTTTGCCAGCGGTAATCTGCAGGCTGGTCAACTTCAGCATGGCATTTGTAACAGCAAATAAACGGGTCACATTGCCGCCACTTAACACCACGTTCAGACCGGTGGCGTCGATTTCGGTGTTGGTGCGGATGGCGATGGAGTTGGTAATTACAAAGGTGCCGTTGGTTTCAAAGGTGAATTTACCGCCGTTGGTCAGGATTCTTAAATCAGTTCCGTTGGTGATGACGGTCTGTGCGCGCGAGGAATTGATAGCGCTCAGCACGATGAGGACCGAGAACAGGAGCCAGTTAAAACCGTGGGACCACCTAATTTTCAAGAGCTTTAAGGATACGCAATTCATGGGGTGGTAAGCAAGGAGTTCAGGGCGTTTACGACTGTTTCGACCGGTAAATCCTTGAGGGTTTGCGCATGTCGCAAAATCTCCACGCGCTCGCCTAACGGACGCCAGACGCGTTCGTTGCTTGGGCCCCACAGCACGATGCAATCGAGGCCAAGAATCGCCGCGAGGTGCGTTGGACCGGAGTCGTGCCCAATGAAAACGCGGCATTGTTTGAGAAGCTCCATTAGTTCAACGAGCGGCAGTTCTAACGCGAGTTGGGAGCGGTTTTGTGGGACTAATTTGGCGAGCGCGGGCAAGGTTTCGCGCTCAGCTTCGCCGCCGATGAGGAGGATTTTGTCGTCGGTCGTCGCAACGAGGTGCTGAAGGAACGCGCCCCACTTTTCCTGGGGCCAATTTTTTTGGGGGCTGCCGCTGCCCGAGTGAATTGCGATCGTGGCCGAAGGCGAAGGACCGCCGTTGAATAACGTTAGGTGATGCCTCCTCTCCCCGACCCTCTCCTCCCTCGGGGGAGGAGAGGGAGAAAAGTCGGTAGATGAACGTTCAACGTCCAACTTCCAGCGTCCAACATCGAATGAAGAGGAAATGAAATCGGAAACCGGTTGTAGCAATTGTTCGGAGGCGTGTGAAGCTGACAGTTCGTCCGGACGATGTGGGCCGGCGATGAATTGCGCCTTCGTGTAACGGCGGATGTTGGTTTGGAAAACTTGGAGCGGATCGTGGGTGTAGGAGACGATCAAATCGAAACCTGACAACCACACTGCGACTTCTTGAGGACAGTTACGGTTGTCGGCGAATAGCGGTACGAAGGGAATCGAGCCGAGATCACGAACTTTGTCCGCGAAGCCAAAATAAACTGCGAGCGAGCCAACCGAGGGATTGGCTAGCAATTCGATTCGAGCAGTGGGGTAGGATTCCCGCAATGCGGCAAGCACGGGCATGGTGAGGATGAAATCACCGATAGCGCCGCCGCGGATGACGAGGATGTGATCAAACCGAGCCATGTTCTGAAATCCGAAGGCCGAAATCCGAAACAAATTCGAAATACGCCGTAACTCAAGTGAGCGAGAAGAGGTCAGAGCCTCCTCACGTCGGCTGCTACATTTTATTAGAGATCCGGCGTTGTTACCGGTTTGTTGGTCATGTAGGACGCGCCGTTTTCGTATTGGTAATGCTCAGTGGAGACCTTCTGGCGATTTTTCTGCTTTGCGTCGCGTTCTTCGCGCGCTTTGCGGATTTCGTCGTCCTTCTTCAGCTCATGTTCAATCCTGCGATAACGTTCTTCTTCTTCGATTCGCAAGTCGCGCTCGCCCTGTTTGACGCCAGAGAGACGATTGCGCTCTTCGGTCGCGAACTTCGACGCAATTTCCGGCGTCGGCAACACGGTCGGGCGAATCAGTACGATGAGTTCGTCTTGATCAGAGGAGTTGTTGCTGCAGCGAAAGAGGACGCCGATGCCGGGAATGTCTTTGAGGAACGGCACACCGGAGCTGCTCTTGGATTTCGTCGAGCGGATGAAACCACCGAGAATGATTGTTTCGCGATCCCTCACAGCAACCTTGGCTTCCGCCTGGCGTTTGCTGGTAATCGGCACGTCGTTTTGGTCGATCTTGGTGGTGCCCGAGACTTCCTCAATGTTCTGGCGGATGTCCATCACAACGAGGCCGTCAGGATTGATGAGCGGCAAGACTTCAAGACTGATACCGACTTCTTTTTGCGTATATTGGGAACTGCCGAGACCGCCAGTATATCCGCCGTAGGAGGTGCCGGTGATGTATGGAATGGTTTGACCGTTAAACAGCACCGCCGGAACGGCGTGCGAGGTTTGGATGCGCGGACGCGAGAGAATGGTTGCGCGACTGTCGGACTCGATCGCTTCAACGGCTACGTCGAAGTTGCCGAATGTGCCGATAGCGCTCAAACCGCTTGGTAAAGTTGTGAGTCCACTGATCGGGACAGTATTGCTGCCGACAGTGGTAGTGCCTGTGCCGGTGAGGAACGATTTCGCCGCGCCGCTTAAGTTGTTATTGCCAAAGGCGACAGTTCCGTTGCCAACCCTTCGGCTGGTTAGGTAGCTGACGCCGACGTTGCGGTTTTTGGTTAACGCGACGTCCACGATGATTGCTTCGATGAGCACTTGAGCGAGGACGACGTCGAGTTTACCGACAATCAACTTGATCATCTTCATATCGTCGTCATTGGCGAAAATGAGCAAGGAGTTGGTGCGTTCGTCGGCGATGATTTTAGTTTGGCCGAGAATTTGGAATTCGCCGCCGCCGGGACCGCCACTGGCGGATGCCGCATTTTTGATGATGCGAGCCAAATTGTTTTGGAAGCTGGAACGGGTCGTCGTTCCCGGTGAAGCGAGACCGCTGGTGCCTTGAGCGCCAGTGTTGCCATAGCCGGGCTGTCCAGGAATGCCGCTATTACCACCAGTGCCGCCGCTGCCGATGCCGCCACTACCACTGCCACCGAAACGACCTCCGCCCAAGCCACCACCGCTTTGATGACTGCCAACTGAAACAGTGCCGCCGCCGCCACCGCTCAAGCTGCTGAGCGCATTGGCGATGTCGCTGGCGAGCGCGTATTTGATGGCGATAACTTCCGGCTTCACTTCCATTGGGGAGCTGACGTCGATTTTTTCGACGATTTCCATCATGCGCTTCACGTTTTCAGCATAATCGCGCAAGACCAATGTTTGTGTGCTGGGAATGAAAACGATGCTGTTGGGCGATCGGCTGAACGGCGTCAGGGCCTGAGCAATGTCCTGGCCGGCGTATTTGACTTGAACGATCTGCGTGATGAAACGGCCGAGCTCAGGCAGGTTCGCGGAAGCAGTTGTGTTGAAGGCCGCGCCTTGCGTTCCGGCGACGGCGTCGGGAACGACTTTCAAAAATTTCTCGCCCACGGGAACAACGGTGACGCCATTCATTCCCAGGACCGCTTCCAACGCCATGATCGCTTCGTGGCGCGTTAGTTTATGACCCGCACGAGTGCGCAAGGTGATCAACGTGCCGGGAGCAACGAGCGAGGGACCATTGTTCGCGCGCAAGATGGTGCGGTTCACCAAGTCGGCGTATTCGTCGAGAATCTGGTCAACTGGTGTCGCGATGAAATTGTAATCGAAACTGGGCACGTCATCGGGGTTAACCGTTGCGCCGGGTTGCATGGCGATGCCAGGCAGGACTGCGGGCGCGGAAGCGCCAGGAGCACCGGGCACCGCCGCAGGCGTTGCGGCAGCAGGAAAGCCGGGAGGCGTAGTTTGCGGAAAGCCGATGGGAGCTCCGGGAGCCGGAAGAGTCGGCACCGGGCGCGCAACGCCAGAAGGAGTGGTCGGCGCGGTGTTCGTGGAAATGTGCGCGCGGACTATCGGAGATTTCGTGGGGCGGCTTGGCACAGCCACTTTGGTGGCCTGGGCCAACAGCATCTCTTCCGCGTCAGCCCGGAACACTGGCGTCAACGCCAATAACACGAGCGAAAAATGAAACGGTTTCAAACTCATAATTTTGCAGGTGTCTTCTTAGGCCCCGACGAATTCATGGTCGGCTTGGGTACTTCAGTGGCAGCGGGTCGTGCGGGAGTGGTTGTGGCACGCACCGGTTCAGGCTGTTTTTTGGGGAAATTGGCGCTGAGC
>JAQGOW010000621.1 GCA_028293405.1 Verrucomicrobiales bacterium | reverse complement strand
TTGAGGCACGGGATGAAAATCATGGTAGTCGGAGCCACTTGAGCCATGAAGAGGGTGTCGTGGTAGGCGCGACTGATCATGCGCATCGAGGTGACGTTTTGTTTTTTGCAAACATCTTCAACCAGTGACACCAGCTTGGGATCGCAGACAGCAGGTGCGTCGACATTCACCCTTTCTATCTCAAGAGTTACGCCGCGGCGTTGGCAGATTTCTTTGGCGGCAGTTTCAATTTGCACGAGAGCGGCGTCGCGGGTTTTGACGTTCGTGTCGCGCAAATCAATTTCCAAATATGCAAAACACGGGACGCTGTTGACTGCGCCAGGTTCGATTCGAAACACGCCGGTCGTCCCGACGGTGTCAGGGCTGCCGCTGGTTCGAGCGGCCTTCTCAACTCCTAAAGATATCTCGGCGGCGGCGAGGCCGGCGTCATGGCGTTCGGGCATGAGGACTGCACCGGCATGACCACCAACGCCGGTCAGCTTCATCCGCAACGAACTTGGGGCTGCGATTTTCTCGACGATGCCGATGTCGAGTCCGCGCGCTTCCAGTATGGGGCCTTGCTCGATATGGAGTTCTACGAAGGCTGCATACGCGTTTAGTGCGAGGCGAACATCAAATGGATTGCTCGTCGGGAATCCGGCTTGTTGGCGCAACGAATCTAAAGTGCCGCCCTCGCGATCTTTTAGATTGGCGACCTTGTCCCCTGAGATGGTCCCGGCCAGTAAACGGCTGCCGAGGCAACCGATGCCGAAGCGGGTCGGTTCTTCGGCGGTGAAGATGATAATGTCGATTGAGCGTTGCGGTTGAAAGCCGCTGGCTTTCAAAGCGCGGACAGCTTCGACCGCGCCGAGGACGCCGACGACGCCGTCGTATTTGCCGGCGTTTGGAATGGCGTCAATGTGTGAACCGGTTCCGATTGGGGCGGCGGTTTTGTCCGTGCCTTCCCAGCGGGCGAAGGTGTTGCCGACGGCGTCTTCGCGAATGATCAGGCCTGCCTCTCGGAAAAGGTTTTTCACGAAGGCGCGCCCTTTCATGTCGGCGTTGGAATAGAGAACGCGCGTGACGACGGGGGGCGTTGCTTCGGAGATGAGCGACAGGTCGTCTATCTCTTTTTGCAGCCGAGCAATATCAACGTTCATGGGAAAGTTAGAGACTCGTTACCTCGTCTCCTACAAGGTTATTGAGGGAGGGCGGCGCGGTTGACGTCCTTATAATAGATGTAGCTCGCAGGCTCGGTGCCCATCGCGACGAACCACTGCGGGCAATAGGATGACATCCAAATGATGTCGCCCGCGCAGACGGGATACCAATCAGCATCGAGACGATAGACGCCCTGCCCTTTTAACATCATCAGGCCGTGTTCCATGATGTGAGTTTCGACAAATGGAAGTGTCGCGCCCGGTTGATAGGTGAAAATGTTCACGGCCATGTCGAAGCTCGGGTGGTCAGGCAAGAGCACCTGGAGGCGCGCGTCTTTGTTGCCGAGAAAAGGGTTGCCCTGAATGTTGGATTCGTGGCCGACGAGCACGGCTGGTTTTTCGTAATCGGCGAGGGCGACGAATTTTTTCTCGAACATCAAAAGTTTCGCACCGGCACTTGCCTGCGTGAAGTGGAAATCGGTTTGGCTCGGGACGTAGGCATAGCTACCGGTCCGCAGACTGTGTTTTTTGCTGGCGAGGTTCGCGACGCATTTGCCTTCGAGGACGTAAACCAAATATTGATTCGCGCCGGTATTGCCGCGGCCTTCACCGTTTTTGTCGAACGTGATTTGGATCTGAGCGAAATCAGCGCCCATGCCGGGAGATATCTGGACGATGGGGACGACGTTGCGCCAGCCGGGCAGAACGCTGGGGACGAAGCCGCTGGGAGTGCGGAGGGCGTAGCGGTCTTTAACGACGTCGCGGGTTTGGCCGAAGAGAGGGGTCATAGGAAAGTGTTTCAGTTTTCAGTGTTCAGTTTTCAGAGGTTTTATCAGACGGCCACGGGCTTTGGCGATGATTTTGCCGTTCTGAAAAATGGTTTGGCCGCGCAGGATTGTGCGGAGGACTTTGGCTTTTAGTTTGCGGCCGATGTACGGAGATTGCTGGTGTCGGTAGAGCAGTGCTTGTTTTGTGATCCTAGTTGGTTTGTTGGTGCTTACCAGCACGAAGTCGGCGTCGCAGCCGATTTCGATTTTGCCTTTTGATTTGGGCAGATTGAAACGAGCGGCGATGTTCGAACTTGTTGCCGCCGAAATTAAAGTGAGCCTCCTCACGTCGGCTGCTACGGAGTCAATTAATAGGGGCAACATGTGTTGGACTCCGGAAATGCCGCCCCAGACTTTGAAGAAATTTTTGGATGTCTTCATTTTCGGCGGCGCTGGGGAATGGTCGGATCCGATGGTTAAAACATTTCCATTCAGGACCTCGGCCCAAAGCTTCCCCTGCTCTGCTTTGCTGCGCAGTGGCGGGGCGCATTTCGCAACTGCGCCGAGTTTCTCCACGTCTTCGTCGGTGAGCACCAGATAGTGGGGACAGGTTTCGCAGGTAACGTTGATGCCGTGGTTGTGCGCGGCGGTGACCATTTGCACGCCGGCGGCGCTGCTAACGTGAACGACGTGCAAGGCACATCCGGTTTCGGCGGCGATCGCGATGGCGCGGCGGATGGCGTCGAGTTCGGCTGCGATCGGGCGTGAGTTTAAGTAGTCGCGAATCGTGGTGCTCTTTTCAGCAATGGCTTTTTGCGATAGCGCCGCGGTCATGGTGTCGCTCTCGGCGTGGACGGCGACGGGCAGATTTAGTTGCGCGGCGATTTTCATGCCGGCTCGAAGCGTTTTATCGTCGACACTGGAAAAATCTTCGATGCCGCTGTTGCTCATGAAGGCTTTGAAACCGATGACACCGCGCTTCGCCAGTTTCCCGAGTTGCTTCAGGTTCCCGGGAACGAGGCCGCCCCAAAGCGCGAAGTCGGTCACGGACTTTGCTTCGGCGGCTTTGCGTTTGAGGTCAAAACTATCGGCGTCGCAGGTTGGCGGATGGGCGTTGAGCGGCATGTCGAAAAACATCGTGCCGCCACCCGCAGCGAGTGCGCGCGAACCGGTTTCGATGCCTTCCCAGTGCGTGCGGCCAGGTTCGTTGAAATGGACGTGGGCGTCGATGACGCCGGGGAAGATGTGCAGATTGGTCGCGTCGATTTCTTCGCTCGCGGAGCCGGAGAGGCTTTTGGCGATGGCGGCGATTTTGCCATCGATGATCCCGATGTCGGCGCGGCGGATTTCCGTCGCGGTTACGATGGTGCCGTTGCGGATGATGGTCTCAAATGCGGGCATGTTGTTTGGTTCCGTCGAATGTTAATGGAAAATGGAATACGGGACATCGAAAAATAATTTTCATTTCATGTGTAACAAGGCGTAATGAGGCGTAACAAGGCGTAATGGCCGTTTATGAAGTGGTGGGATGATCGAGTTTGTTCGGCGCTGGCTTTATCCATGAATCGGGGAGGTTGAGGAACTCTTTGACTGCCATACGTCCCATTTCAGTCGGGCCGGCTTCCTCCTCGTCACGTCTTTTTTTGACGAGCAAATCGATTTTTTGCTGGCGCTGGTGCTCAAGGGATTGGGCGTTGATAATGCGACCGAGTTTGAAGAGCAGTTCGGGTGCGGCGTTGAGTCGGTTGGTCAAAGCTTTTGGATCGAAGTCCCGCATCGCCTGAGCCATTTGCGCGGCCAACATGAGGCTGTTGAATTGTTTGCATTCAGTCAGACCAAGCGACTCAAATTGATTAATCCATTCCTTGGGGTCTCCCATCTTTAAACCGAGCGACTGGATTCGCTCTCTCTCGAGCACCCAATCCTGGTAGCCGGATTTTACCCAACGGGTGAGGTTCACGCGGTTGAAGCCGGGATGACCTTTGGTTTTGAGTTGTTCGATGATTTCGCCATACGGGACGTTATCGTAGATGGACTGGTTGAGGAACGCGCGCACGTCCGGCGGCAGGCTGGTGATTTTGCTTTTGTAGGGACGGCGACGACGAATGGGAGCGGGTTCGACCGTCAACGTTGGTGCAGCGGCAAGGTTCTGAGGCGCAGGAGCTTGATTTGTTTGTTCATTCATATGCTTTATCTTTATGAACAACACTGTAGCAAAGTCACTTGGACAAAGGCTGTCCAAGTGAAAAAATACTTTTCCGCCGCCAATAGTTCCAGTCACGTTCGTAAGTGTTTGATTTGCAGCAACCCAACATGAGGTGGCGGTTTGTGCCTCTGTTTGTCCGGCGGCGTCATTGCCAACCGGGCGCAAACTCACGCGCAACCCTATGGTATACTGTATTTACTACTTGTCCAAAAATGTAGTATTTCGTGCCGTCATCACGCTCGACGAGGGCCGATTAGTTTGCAGGTATGTCAATGCGGGCCACTTTTCCGTCAGCGCCAAAGTAAATGGCAACGTCGTTGGTGCCTGGACTGAAGTGCCATTTTATCGGCGGAATAATCCACGGGAAACTTCGGGTAAACGGGTGTTTCCAATCGTAGTCATTCCAAATGGTGCCGTAGGCCCACCATTCGGGATAGCCGCCGGTCAATGCGCTGATGAGGAAGCCACCGCCGCTGGTTTTGGTAGCATCGCGAGGTTTGCCGAGGATCGAACGGACGCGCGCCCGATCGTCGCCGATTTGAATCAAAGCGGCTTTTTTATGAAAAGATTCTGTGCCGTATGTGCGGTTTAGAAACCAAGTGGTCAAACTGAGGACGACAAGGGCGCACAGGTAGAGAAAAATTCGACGTGGCCGGGTGCGAGTCATTTTGGTGTGCCCGAAAGTCGCCGCGGATTGGTGCGACACTTTAGGTGATTCGTGGCGGTGAACCGCAGCGGATTGCGGCCAGGTTCTGGTTGTATCGGCGCACTTGCGAAGGGAGGGTGAAGAGATCAATAAACCAGCCAACCAGGCACAGGCCGCCGGTGAAAAAGTAAATGATCCCCCAGGTGGTTTTGCCTAAGTAGAATTTGTGGATGCCAA
>JAQGOW010000168.1 GCA_028293405.1 Verrucomicrobiales bacterium | reverse complement strand
TGCTTCCTGCCGTGATGGCACGGTGACGATCGCGAAAGAAAACGGGGACAAGCTCGATGTGGTGCAGACTTTGAAAACGCAGGTCGGCTCGCGGACGATGACACTCGATCCGAAGACGCACCGGGTTTATTTGGCTGCTGCAAAATTTGGCAAAGCACCACAGGGACAGCGTCGCCCGCCGATGGTGCCCGGGTCCTTCAAAGTGTTGGTTTTCGGAATGGAGTGATCGGACCAAACTTGGTCCTGAATCTCCTGAAGGTTCAGTTCACAAAAAAGCCCCGACGCTTTCACGCCGGGGCTTTTGAGTTTCAGAAGGAATTACGCGCTGCGATAGAGCTTGGTCAGGACGAACTCGTCGTGACGCAAAGCTTCCGCTGCGGTGAAGCGACCGTTGATCGTGCTTTGGAGAACTTCCAACGCGTGATCGGCCGCCTGATCCAGATTCATTTCCATGCGGAGAATTCCGGTGACGTCGACGTCGACGTGTTCGCGCATTGTTTTCACGGTGAGCGGATTGCCGGTCAGTTTGATGACAGGAACAATCGGGTTACCGATGACGTTGCCTTGGCCGGTCGGGAAGTAGTGCACCACTGAACCGCCCGCGCCGCACAAGGTGATCATTTCAGCGGCTGCGCTGGATGAATCCATGAAGTGCAAACCGGGACCTTTTGGTTCCAATGCAGGTTCCAACGCCGATTGAACTTTGCAACGGCCAATCTTTTGGATGTTGCCCATCGCTTTTTCTTCGATGGTCGTCAGGCCGCCGCGAATGTTGCCTTCGGTCGGTTGCGAACCGAGCAGGTCAACGCCCTGACTTTTGATGAGGTTCGTGTAGTCCTCGAACATGTAGTTGAACTTCGCCAAAACTTTCGGCGTCACGCAACGCGATTGGATGATGTCTTCGCCACCAGTCAATTCGCTGGTTTCACCGAAGATCATCGTCGCACCGCATCTTTCGAGACGTTCGAACACGCGACCAACCGTCGGGCAAGAGGACAGACCAGTGGTCGTGTCGGACTCGCCGCACTTGGTGCTCATGACGAGTTTATTGATCGGGAAGGGGACGCGTTGAAGTTCGGTCGCGTATTGAACGAATTCCTGTGCTTTGCGCGCGGCATTCGCGATCGTTTGCAAATCGCCGGTGCGTTCGATCGTGAAACCAGCGACGGGTTTGCCGGTCTTTCTGATTTCTTTAACGATGCGTTCGGTCCAAACGGGTTCGATGCCGATGACGATACAAGCCGCAACGTTGGCATTGCGGCCAGTGCCGGCGAGAGTGCGGAACGTCAGTTCCAAATCTTCGCCGAATTGCAAGCGGCCATAGGCATGGGGCAACGCCATCGTTCCCTTGATAAGGGCGGCGACGCCATTGGCGGCAGCATTGGAAATATCGTCGACGGGGAGAATGACTACGTGATTGCGGATGCCGTAAGTTCCGTTGTCGCGTTTGTAGCCAGTTAACTTAAGATTTTTTGGATTGATCATACTGACCACCTCAGGGTTTTAACGTTGTGGGTATGGACATGCGCACCGCGCTTGATGTCCGCGACGGCTTTGCCGACAGGGCGGCCGTATTTGATGACAGGTTTGTCCTTGGCAATATCGCGCAGAGCGACTTTGTGACCGAGGGGAACGTTGTGGAGAAGTGTCACTTTTCCAGCAGCTTTTCCTTCGAGGGTCAATGCGCCGACGGTGGAACCTTTTTTCAGATCCTCGACGGCGACACCGACATCGTCGTGGGATTCATGTAGCAGAACGCCATGTTTCATAGTTTTGAATTCGAAATAAGCCAGAGTTGAAGCTGGTTGTTTTTAGGCGAACTGGGCTTCGGAACCTGACAAACAGGTTGAATCGTAGGGTCTGGAGCAGGGGGCGCAATAACAATTTTGCAGAAAAAGCGTTGGTCGCTCCTACCGATTAAATAACCAGGTCAATAAAGGGGCGAGCGCCAGACTTGGTAAGTAGTCTGCGATCTCCACTTTCTTAAGCTGCAAGATAATCAACGCGACACTGAAAATGAGGAGGCCGTCGGTGGCGAGGATTGATTCGAGAATCGGTTGCGGGTGATTGCTCGCCCACGGGATGAGTTGTTGCGCGACGCGGATAATTGCTAGTTGAAACGCGATGACAGGAATGGCTGAAACGGCGACGCTCCAACCAAACGCCGAGGCGAACGCCATTGCGGCCAGCGCGTCCATCACGGCTTTGACGATAAATATCGGTGCGAACCCCTCAACGCCTGATTGAACAGAAGCGAGGATGGCGAGCGGACCCGCACAGAAGAGCGCGGTGGCCATAAGAAAACCGTCTTCAAACCTAAGGCGTTGCTTTTCTGAAGAACGGCCGGCCACGGCAGATTCGAGTTTTTTATTTGCAAACCGACCGATTGAGTTTGAGAGCTTCTGCAACCGCAACAATCGTCCGATGATTTTCCCCAAAGCCATGGCGAGCAACACTGTCGCAAGCTGTTTCAGCCAGAACCCAAAACTGCCGCTCAAGCTCGACCACGTGAGTTTCAACCCGAACCACACGATGCACGCGCCGAGGATGACGCGCAGATTTCCCTGGTATCGCGCTGGGATGTTTTTGTTGGTCGTCAGAGCGATGGCGACCGCAATGATGATCGCAGCGCCATTGAGCAACGGCCCTATCAAGTAATTTTGCACTTCTTAATTGTTACTTCTTACTTCTTAATTCCTCGAAATGGAAGGCCGAGTAAAAATTGCTCTTGTTGGCGCTGGAATGTTCGGCGGCGACGTCCACATGCGCGCGTATGCCGATCTGCAACGTTTCGGCATTGCGTCGCAACTCGCACGAGTCGGTCTTGATAAATGGACGCGTGATCTCGCGCCGGTTCAATTTGAGTTGGTTGCCATCGCGACGCGTTCGGAAGCTTCCGCGCAACGTTCGCAAAAAATCTACCAAGAACTCACCGGCCACTCGCCGAAGATTTATTTTGGCGACACACCCTGGCTCGATATTCTGCGCGATTTCAAGGACCTCGATGTCATGGCCGTGGCGACGCCGGACAATCTTCATACCGAAGTCATCCTCGCCGCTCTCAACAACGGCACGCACGTCATCACCGAAAAACCGATGTGCCTCAACATCCACGAAGCCGACAAAATCGTGGAGCTCGCGAAAAAGAAAAATCTGATTGTCGCGGTCGACATGCACAAGCGTTATGACCCGGATCATCTGCGCATTCGCGACGATATCAAAAATCGTATCGGCGCGCCGCTCTACGGCACGGCTTATCTTGAAGAACCGCTCGAAGTTTCCACCAGCACATTCAAATGGGCGGAACAAAGTGACCCGTTCAGTTACGTTGGTCCGCACTGGGTCGATTTAATTTGGCACTATTATAGGAGCAAACCGATGTCGCTAACGGCGGTGGGACAAAAGCGTCGGCTCGTGCGCGACAAAATCAATGCCTACGACGCCGTTCAGGTCCGCGTCGATTTCGAGAACGGCATGAGCATCAATTTTCACAACAACTGGATTACTCCGGCAGACTTCGAAGGCCCGGTGAATCAGGGGCACGAGATTGTCGGCGCGGATGGCAAGGTCGAGAGCGACCAACAATATCGCGGTTTCCGTTGGTGGAACAAAGGTGGCGGCAGCCGGACGTCGAACAATCACTTCACCCGCGACATCACCCGTCCCGACGGCACCAAAGCTTATATCGGTTACGGCGTGGACAGTTTGACCGTGGGCATGGCTGCGATCTGCCGACGCAAGTTTGCCGAGGAAAACTTAGACCAACTGGCCGACCTTTATCCGACCGCCGAAGACGCCCGCATCGTCGTGGCAATCGTCCACGCCGCTGCCATCGTGCGCGACTTGAATTTCAAATACATGCAGGCGGGCAAAGGCGCACCGGTGACGGCGCGTTTCGACCAGGAGGGCATTACCATTGTCGATCCATTGGGTAAAATGGACCGGATTTACGCAAAGCCCTTGTAAGCAGAAATGTCTCCTGTCTCCGGGGGCAAAGGCCGGAGACAAATCGGTTTTGTCTCCGCCTCCAGTGGTTGGAGACAAGAGACACGGAGACATCTCAATCCTCCGGGAGGGAGTTCAAAAGTTCCCGTGCGGGCTTGGATTGCCCCGGCAACACGAAGTCGGGTATAATATCGCTCAATGGTTCCAGCACGAACCGCCGCAAATGGGCGCGAGGGTGGGGCAGGGTAAGCTGCGGGCTATTCGAGGTGCGTTGGCCGAAGGCGATGATGTCCAGGTCCAAAGGCCGCGATTCGTTGAGGACTTTCTTGGGCTGACGGCCGAATTCATTCTCGAGTGTTTGTAGCTTTTCGAGAAGTGAGTCCGGCGTTTCGTCAGCACGCGCCTCCAGCCCGATGACAGCGTTCAGAAAATTTGGAGTTCCCGGTGGGCAGTCGACCGGCTCCGTTTCGTATAGGGACGATCGCAGAATTGGTTTGTCTGAAAACTCCTGCAGCCGGTCCATCGCCCGCACGATCGTGTCGCGCGTATGCCCGAGGTTCGACCCAAGAGCCACGATCGCCAGTTCGCTCATTGGAACAAGCTGGCCGCGTTTTGCGATGCTGGCAAAAACTGCGATTTGAACCACTCGGCGCTTCCGTTGCGCCAACGGCCGAGTCGGAACAACTGGCCGAACATGAATTGCGGTGCCGCGCCGCCCTGGCCGCCGACCAGTTCCGCTCCGCGACGAACGTTGTCCTGCATCCACGCGGGAATGAGCAAGTGATACGGGTTGCGCTTCACTTCGCCCACGTGGAAGGAAGTCGCCGCGACGAGGTCCGACACGTCCAGTTCACTGAGTTCAATCATCAGGTTCGGGTTCGGCATCTGGCCCCAGAATTCGGTTTCGACCAAAAAGCATTCGAACGACGGCTCAGCTTTCAACGCGTCCATGACGAGGTGATGCACGCCGATGTGCGTTCCGTTCCAGTCCAACACGTGCGGAAAGAAAATCGCGCGCGGTTTTTGTTCGACGAGAATCTTGCGAACGACCTGAACCATGCCGGACCAATACTCGGGATCTTTCGCGCGCGTCGCCGGGGTCACTTTTTCGAGGCCGTTCGGCGCAGTTTGGATGAGGCCGAAACCGAGATAATCACACGCGGCCTTCAACTCCACGAGGCGCTCTGCCTGACGTTCTTTCTTACTGCCTTGCGTGACGGCGACGTCGATGACATTCCACGGACCTTCGCGCAAAACCCGGAGCGCTAAACCGCCGATGATGGTTTCGTCGTCGGGATGCGGCGCAAAGAACAGCACTTTCGGTGCATCCGGTTTTAAGGTCGGGCGCGCTGCATTTGGAATGCCCCCGAGCGGAAGCGAGCGACCTGCTTTAACTGCGTTTGAGAAATTCGAAACTAACTGTGTGTATGGATTCACTCCGCCGTATTAAAGCCCTTTGCCGCTTTTCGCAAGCCAAGCTGTCTACGGCTGCGCGTGACTTTGGGGTGGCCGTTCGTGCATTGCCGACGTTTGTCGCGCGAGCGACGCTGTGGCTCGGGAGATGGTCGATGACTTAATAGCTGACGACTGCGTGCCGTTGGCCAGCAGCACGCGATAAAAAGATTGCGCGGTCGTCATGACAGCCGATGCGCTGGCGGTCGGGCCCGAGGCGGTCACCGGGCTGCCTGAATTCGACCAATTGCCGGTCATGTTTGTTTTGCTTTGCAACTGATAAGTCAGGTTTGGTTGCGATGCCCACGTTACAGTCATGCTATTGCCGTTTGGTGACATGCTGATGATCGTCGGCTTCGGAACCGCACAAACCAGGTTGTAGCCGCTCACGTCCAACCCGACCAATTCCACTCCGAGATTCGGCGTTGCGCCCGGCGTGCCCCACGCATCCTGCACGCGCGGCGTATGTCCAGTCCCGCTATACCAATCCTGAAAATCGCCGACCTGCGTTTGATTGAATCGAACAAGGTCCGTCGTGCCGCCATCGATCGAGAGGTACGCCTGAGAATTGGACGCTGTGTTATAACTACGCGCACCATTCTGGTCGTAACGAAATAAATCCAATATCCGCACAGCACCGTTCGGCACAGGAGCGCCGTTGTTCACTCCGTTCAAAGCAGAAGTCAGTCCGAGCGCCTCATTGATTTCATGCTGTGCAACCGACGCAAGGTCGTATTTGCTCGGATCCACGTTCGCTCGCGTCAGGTTTACGATCGAAAAATTCAACGCAATGTAACTATCGGGTTGATTATTTCCCGGGAAAGCATTGATCCCTAACGCACGCAGATTCGCAGTCGTCAAAGTGATTGACGGATCGCCGTTCACCGGATTGCCTGTGCCTGTCGATAAATAATTCAGGGCAATCGCGTCGTTGGTTGTCATCGAATCACCAGCCAACGCTGCCAGAAAATCCGAGTATGCGATCGTTCCGGTATAAGTTGAACTTTGGCCCAGGCCGTTCGTCATTTTGGAAAACAGAATGTTTACCGTGATCGGGTCAGAGAACTGCCATTCGTAAGCAGCTATGGCAGCGTTGATCGCGTTTTGAATCACCGCGGAATTCGTATCGTTGGTAATTGTCGCGTCAAAAATTGGATGGATGATTAACCCGCTCGGTGCCTGGACTGCGAGCCATGCCGGTGCGCTCACATCGTTCCCTCTGTTCGTTTGCGTGACCTCGCCGTTGCAATCGACCGTGACAACGACCGAATAACCTCCGGGCGTCGCACCGGCAAGACTCAGGTTGTGCATTTCATTTGTCGTCCGGCTTCCCGCAAGGGCTGCGGTAACGAAACTTTGCTGATTCAAAACATTGTTCGCCGAATCTCTGATCTCAATTTTCGTATGGCTCGCAGCCGCAGCCGTCCCACCGATATTTGCAACGGAATACATAACCGTGACTTGCCCACCGGTGATCGCAGGATTGGGCATGACAAACAAGTTATGTGGAATCAGATCCGCTGGACCGGTCGCGGCAGTGGTTTGAACCGTGACGTCGTCGACAAAAAAGCTGGTGACCAATGACGAATTATTCGAACTGGCGAAAGCAATGCGAATAGTCCGGCCCGCATAGGCCATGAGATCGAACGTTTGCTGATGATAGTTAGGATTTCCCGGCGCGGTATCCCGGTTCAGGTTGGACAAATTTCCAACAGTCGCTAACACGGTGCCGTTAGTATCTTGGATTGTCGCACTAAATGTATCCAACGCCGTCGTGTTCGTTTCCGCGCTGCTGATGTTGTAGGAGAATGATAAAGTTGCCGAAGAGATCGCCATTGGAATCGTGACCGTCTGATAAGCCGAATCGTTCCAGCGAGCCATGCCGCCGAGCCAAAGCAAATAAGTCCCGCTGTGCGCGTAACCATTGTTGGCAATCGCAGATCCACCAAGCACCCAGGGAGCCGCTGTGCCTGTTTCAAAACCACTGTTACCAACCAACTGGCTCTGCGCGTTCGTGTTACTATCGAACATCAGCAGCCCGGATAACCCAGCTATCAATGCGAACACGT
Source organism: Verrucomicrobiales bacterium (assembly GCA_028293405.1). GTDB lineage: Bacteria > Verrucomicrobiota > Verrucomicrobiia > Limisphaerales > Palsa-1400 > JAICXV01. Next base: position 7,299 of record JAQGOW010000168.1, on the reverse strand, counting down.
TGCGGAGTGTCATTACTGACAACCTTACAAGCAGTTCGCATGCCTTTGTATTAGGTGTTGTGCTATTTACAAGAGAGGGTTCTACGCAGCGCCAACTCCTCTATGGCTGCACGGCCACCTCGGCTATGGCTGCATCGAACTGGTCGCCATCCTGAGCGCGGGTTCAGAAGCGACCTTGGAAACAATCGAAGACGACGCCGTCGCCACGGCTATGCGGTAGTATCGTTGCGTTGCGGCAATTGTATCGGAAGTGCTCGTCGTCGGCCCATTCGCTTTGATTGCCCCGCCTAAATTTAACCCCCCGACCTGCGCCACGTTAGTTTTGTATTGCAACTGGTAATTCAAGTTCGCTTGTGACGTCCAGGTGAGCGCGATCGTATTTCCAGTTTTCGCATTGCTGATAATTTGCGGAACCGGAATCGCGCTGACGAGATTGTATCCGAGCGCATCCAACCCAATCAATTCGACACCTAAATTCGGCGTCGCGCCGTGAGTGCCAAACGCATCCTGCACGCGCGGAGTCTGTCCACCTGGACTATAAAAGTCCTGGTAATCTCCGCTTTGCGATTGATTGAAACGCACTAGATCCGTCACGCCATCGAGCGAAAAGTAAGCCTGCGCGGAACTGGAAGTGTTCAAACTGCGCGCGCCGTTTTGATCGTATCGAAACAAATCTATCACCCCTACAGGTCCGGTCGGGGCAGGCGCGCCGTTGGCAAGTCCGTTCAGAGCCGATCCAAATCCAAGCGCCTCGTCGATTTCGTGTTGTGCGACTGCCATCAAATCATATTTCGAAGGATCAATGCTCGATCGACTTAGATTCATGACCGAAAGATTAAGCGAAATTGTGCTATCCGGTTGGCCGGCGGGCGGCGCTCCGCTCAACCCCAGCGCCCGCAGATTTGGAAGCGTCAATGTCACGCTGCTATTACCGTTTACCGGGTTGTTGGGTCCCGCCGGCAAATGAGCCAGCGCGATGGCATCGTTGGTTGTCTTCGCGTCCGAATTCAACGCCGTGAGTAACGTCGAATAAGCGATGTTATTGATATAAGTCGAACTGTGTCCGAGACCGGACGCCATTTTGGAAAACTGAATCGTGACCGTAATCGGATCTGAGAACGCCGCTTCGTATTGTTGAATTGCCGCGTTGATGGTCTGTTGAATCGTCGCTGAGTTTGGGTCACTTGTAATCGACGAATCGAAGATAGGAGTGATCACCAGTCCCGCTGGCGCTTGCACCGTCAACGGCACTGAACTGATATCGTTGCTTGTATTTGTTTGCGATACTTCACTGTTGGAATCGACGGTGACGAAGACGTTATACGACCCAGTCGTCGCACCCACCAAACCCAAGACGTGACTTTCGTTCGTTGCTGCACCGCTTGCCAATGCCGCCGTCGCAAACACTTGCTGCGCGAAAATGTTGTTCGAAGGATCCTTGATGACCACTTTCGTATGGCTCGCCGGCGCTGCTGCGCCACCTACATTTACAACGTTGTAGGTCACGCTAACCGTCCCACCCGCAAGCGCTGGCGTCGGCGACACCGAAACGTTCTGCGGCGTTAGATCCGCCGGACCTGAGACGGCGGTTGTCAATACACTGACGTCATCAAGGAAAAAGCTGGTGAGGAGCGTCGCATTGTTTGTGCTCGCAAAAGCGACGCGAATCGTTTGTCCGCGATAGGGAAACAGGTTAAACGTTTTCTGGTGATAAGAACTGCCGCCCGCGCCCTGGTCACTATCGGCGTTGGACCAGCTGCCAACCGTCGCCAGATCAGTCCCATTCGAGTCCTGAATCGTCGCGGTAAAGAGATCATTCGGCGAACCGCTCGTGTCTTGGCTGACGATGTTGTAGTAGAACGACAGTGTCGCTGACGAAATCGATGACGGAACCGTTACCGTCTGATATGAGTTATCTGCCCAAGTCGTAAGTCCGCCGAACCAAAGTGTATACAGTCCAGTGTGTGGATAATTGTTGGCGACCTCTGTTCCGTCGAGGATCCACCCGGTGCCGTCCCCAGTTTCGAAGCCGCCGTTCACAATGAGCTGGGTCTGGCCATGCGCGTCAAATGACGTGACAAGGAAAACAATTGCTCCGCAAAAAATAAGTAGGCGTTTGATCATAGTCGGTCGCATTTGCGCTCAAAGTTTGAACGCAGTGGAAACGAGCGAACATGAGAAGTTTTACCGTTTGCGAAGTCAATGAAAACTGCAGCGCACAGGCTATTTCCAATAAAACTGCACCAACTGATAATCGTTAGGCTTGCGCGGATCGCGGCGGAGCATCCCCGTGTACTCCTTGTGATAGCCATTGATGGTGCAGTCAACCTTGACCTGGAACAGAAAACTTTGAACTCCCAGCAATTGCCCCATCTGTCCAGCCGGGTTGCCGCCGGGGATGCCGCCGGGAGTCGCGCCGAATTGATTCTGAAAAACGTCATGGGCATTTTGTAACGGTGCATCGTCCTCGTTACCATCGACACGGTCCACGCCCGCGCGAGTCTGTACGATTTGCTCCGCCCTAGTCTCATCAAGGCCGGGAATCATTTGCAAAATGTTCATCGGTGCCGTGTTCAAGTTTAATGCGCCGCTGCCGGCGGAAAAAACATCATTCAATCCGAATGGATAATTCGGCTGCTCGCGATCGCGCAGAAATGGACTATTCTGCGCCTTTAATTCGTAGGCCGAAGTGGTGTGATTGCTCGAACTGGAACCCCAGAAAATCTCTGGATGATCCTTGATTCCCTTGATCAGCAACAACTCGTTGATGTCGTCGATATAGCCGCATTTGCAGTAATACGGCGGTTGTTGATTCATGTAAAAATCGTCCTTCGCGCCGCTCAATCGCGCGTGCGTTTCCCGTGGCCCAATCCAGTCCTGAATTGAATCCGTAATCGTTTGCGCCATCCCCGAATCCACGCCCATTTGATTCAACGCATTCTGCAACACAATAATGTTCTGCGGAGATTGCGGACCGGCCACCATATTAATGTCGAACTTGCGCGACATGTCCGTGATTTTGAAGGAAGCCGTTCCGGTGCCGCCCGGAGTGCCGCAAACCAACTCAACGCTTTCGGGCACTTTCGCAATCATGTCATTGCAAAGCTGCACACCACCGGCCCAAGGTTGATTGAGTGCGTCGATATTTTGTTGGCCCGGACAGCGCAGCGTGATTTTGTAGCGCGCCAATTCAACGGCTGAGCGCGCAAGCCAAACCATGTCGTTCTCGTAATCCGCATTGCGCGCTAGCGTCATTTCCACCTTCATCGCGTAAGCAAACCCGCCGACGATCGCCGACAACGTCAGGATAATAATCATCACCATGATCAGTGCGATGCCGCGTTGACCATTGGCCTGCCGACCTTCAACTGTAATTCTCGTCTTCAATGGGGCGATGCTGCCGGCGAGACGACGCGCGTTACCAATTGCTGTGGCCGATTCCAATCATTTGCCGAGTATCCCACACCCAGCGCAACGCGCATGGCTTTCGGAATCTGATTCGTCTCCACAAAATCTTTCACCCAATCCTTTTCCTTGTCCGACCAAAACTCGACGTTGAACACGCTCACGTCGCGCGCCAGCGTGATCGGGTAGGGAGTTGCGTCTTTCGTCACCGCGACCAACAACGGCCACTGCGTCATGATCAAATTGTTTTTATTATCTTGGCCGCGTTCGACCTGGAACGTGACCCGTCGCGTGCTCGAGTCGCCGAAAAGCGACGAACCGGGAAAATTATCTGGCAACCGCGCCGTGAAAGCCAACGCCGCAAACTTGCCGCTCGTATCCGCTTCAAACGTGTAATACTGCAAACTGCCCAACGACATCTGCGCCGTCTCCAACGCCGCCTGGATCGTCATCATACCGGTGCGCGCCCGTTGCGCACTCGCTGCCGATTCCAGTCCGATCTTCGACCCGTTCGCAATCAGTTTCCAACATTGGAAAATCGACACCAACACCAGTGTAAACAATGAAATGGCGACCAGCAGCTCCAGCAGCGTAAACGCGATTGTCCCACGTCTCCTTTGCAGGAGAAGAGCGGGCAGGGGTGCCAATGGTTGCGTCGCGATAGTCATCAACGAAGTTTGCTTCCACTTTTCACCGGTGAAGTCGGCGAGTAATGCAACACACTCAACGCTGAAGCAACTTCTCCTTTATGCTTCACGACGATATCCAATTCAAACACCGGCGGTTGATTACCATCATCGCCAGGAGTAATGCCGCTATACAGGTTCGTGTTCGTTTCCCACGAATAGTCCGGATAAAAATCACCGAAATCTCCGGAGTCCGTGCCTTCCTCCCATTTATCGTTTGTCATCGCCATCGCCGCAACCATGCCAGCCGTCGGCGAATCCTTTTGCAAACTGCCCACGGCGCGAATGCATTGGCTCAGCACGCCAAGGATCGCGAACATCGCCATGAAAAAAACGCCGCAAGCCACCACGACTTCAATCAACGTGAACGCGTCCGTGCCTCTAGCCTTAAGTATTTTAGCGTTCATCGAATCGCCTCCACGTCCGGTAAACCCGTCATCACATCGAGTGAAATCTGCCGTGTTTGAAATTGATCATCCTGCAACACAATCGTGAACTCGTCGCTCGTGCCGTTTGGGAAGAAATGAATCTTCGCCTCATCAGCTTTTTCGTATTGCACGAAGTTCACGCCAAGAATCTGGATCTCCACATTTTTCGGGAACGTCGCCGCCTGAAATCCGGGTGCCGAAACCGTCCCGTCCGCTGGATGAAAAACCACATCGGACGTCTTCTGTTTCAAAATTGCCTCCGACCGCGCGGCCTTGCACGCGTCCATCACGTCATCGACCGCTTTGCGCATACCTTCCTTGCGCAACGTTTTCACAATCGACGGCATCCCCATCGCCAGCACCATCCCCATGATCGCGACCACGATCATGATTTCGATTAGCGTAAACGCTCTGTAAAATGTGCCTTTGCGAAAATGCATCTATCTAATTTTAGCCGCGATTTCAGAACGCGGAATTACCTAATCGCAATGTTGGACGTAATTGCGAACATGGCCGAGAGCACGCTGACCAGCAAAAAGCCGACGCCCAAAGCCATGATCACGATAATCACCGGCTCAATCATGTTCGTCATCACGCGCAGTGCGATGTTCAATTCGTTCTCGTAAGTGTCCGCGACATTCGCCAGCGAGCCGGGCACGTTACCGGTTTCTTCACCGATTTTTACCAGGTCGACCATCAACTGTGGAAACACCTTACTACGCGCCAAAGGCTGCGCGATCGTTTTACCGTCCGTGACCTCGCGCCGCGTTTGCGCAATGGCTTCCTTCACAATTCGGTTCGGGATAATCTGCTCCGTAATCTCCAGCGCCGTCAAAACCGGCACGCCATTGTGCAACAACGTCGCCAGCGTGCGCGCGAATTGGCTGAACAAATTCAACCTCATCACATTTCCAACGATCGGCACGGAAATCTTCCATTGATCGATTTTGCGTTTTCCATGCTCCGTTGTGCTGAACCGATAAAAGATCATCACCACTGTCGAAACCACAGCCAGCACCAACCACCACCAATGTTGGAAAAAGTTACTGATCCCAATGAGAATGCGCGTCGCCAGGGGCAGGGGAATCTTGAAACCATCGAACAACTTCAAAAAGTTCGGCAACATCACCGTCATGAAGAAAATACCGATGCCGATACCGACACACAAAACGAACGCCGGATAAATCAGGGCCGACTTAAACTTCGCCTGCACCTCCGCAAACCGAACGAAGTGATCCGCCATACGACGCAACACATCTTCCAGCGCGCCCGATTGCTCGCCCGCCTTCACCATGTTGATGTAAAGGTCCGAAAAAATCACCGGCTGCCTCGCCATCGCATCCGAAAGGCTCTTACCTTCCATCACGTCCTGCTTGAGCTGCTTCGCCACATCCGAGGGAATGCCTTTGCTCGTGATGTAAGTCATGCTGTTCAGCGCCACCGTCAGCGGCATGCCTGCTTTGAGCAAGTTCGCCATTTGTTGCGTGAACGTCGCCAACTCCTGCATCTTCGGCTTGCGTTTGCGATGGAAAAAACTGCGCATCGCCGGCGGCAGAAAATCCAAATTAACCTGCTTCGAGCCGGTTTTCTCGGCAGCCGCAGCCGCGCCCTTCGGCATATCCACCGAGACAGGAAATAACCCAAGCCGATCAATCTGGAGCAGAGCCGCACTGCGGTCGGCGACGTCCAAAACACCGGTGACCACTTCACCGGAGCGTTTACGAGCTTTATAAGCGAATGCTGGCATTTAAAAATTTGTAATCACTAAAATCTGTAATTCGCTGCGTACAACGAAAGTCGGGTACCTGCTCACCTATATTAAACCCGCTTTAGCCCAAAAGTTTCAAGCCTGTATGTCTCTCACGTAGAGACCGTCGCTTGCCTTCAGTAGCTTCTATGTTCTATCTTCTATCTTCTATCTCCCATCTTCCTTCTTCTCTCCGTGCCTCTGTGCCTCTGTGGTCAATCCCCCCTTTCCCAAAGTCAGTCTGACCACCACCTTCTCGTTCACTTTCGGCACCGAATTACTCCTAACCTCCCAAACTAGGTCATTTTCATGTCCTTTGCGCGGGTTATTCACCATCGCATCCACATCATCGATCACCGCCACGATCGACCCTTGCTGTTGCGCCATATATATACCGTCCACCACACGCGACCCATTATAATTCCAAGTCCCGCGCGCCGCCGACTTCCTCGTCTGCAAATCCGTAATCCAATCCTCCGCCGCATTCGTCGTCGTCGCCCCTTGCGCATTCGTACCTAAAATCTCAATCCGAACCGCATCCCCCTTCAACAAATCTGCCAACCGATTCGTCGCCGTCCCCGGCGCATTGACATGAAACTCACCCGTCGGCGCTTTCAAAAGCTCCTTCGACTGCGCCGCCCCCTTCGCGCCGAGCAGCAACATCGCGATATGAATATGATACGGCTCTGCTCGAGTCTTAAGCAGGCTCTCGTGAGTCTTGCCGCGGGTCGTCACGAGCAAATACTCGATCAACCCGTGGTCCATGTTCAGAACGGCAGGGAATTGAACACTTTTCTTGTTTTTGTCCAGTTGGACGAGGCCGATTCGGAAAATGCCCGGTGAAACTTCAACAAGGGGTGGCGTCGAATTCGTCTGACCATTCGCCGCCATAACCAGCAGCAGAAACAATGCTGGTAATATTCTGTAATTCACGCGAATGCAGGGGTTCAGGCGAGATTACTCTGCCAGATCTTTCTTATAATCGCGCGGAGGGTCCCCGTAACCCTTCTTCCGACGCTCAATCGCTGGAGCA
>JAQGOW010000547.1 GCA_028293405.1 Verrucomicrobiales bacterium | reverse complement strand
CTATTTGTTTTTTGCCGCGGGGCCAATATCGAGTGAACGGTGCTTTGACTGTTCCGGCGGGCGTGACGCTTTGCGGTGTTTCCGGTGGTGTGCCGCACAGTGAACACCCGACTGGAGCGGTGTTGTTGGCATACGGTGGGCGTGGCCATGCCGATGGAGCGCCTTTGATTACGCTCAAGCCGAATGGTGTTCTGCGGAACGTGACGATTCATTATCCTGAGCAACGGATCGACAATATTACTCCGTATCCGTGGGCAGTCCGAATCGACGGGGAACTTTGCCAGGTGCTCGATGTGACCATGACGAACCCGTTTCAAGCAATCGACGTCGGGTCGCGCTGGAACGAATTGCATCTGATTCGAAACATCTTCGCGTGTCCGTTGAGCATTGGCATTTACATCGATCGATGCACTGACGTGGGTCGTATCGAAAATGTGCATTTCAATCCGAACTTTTGGAATCGCATGGCCTTTGAGCCGAAAGGGCCGGACACAGGCGCCATTCGGACATATCTCGAACGTAATCTCACCGGTTTCAAAGTGGGCCAGACGGATTGGGAATATATTTCCAACTGCTTCGTTATTTTCGCGAAGATCGGGTTTCACTTCAACGATTTTGGCCACGGCGTTGGCAACGCGGTGGTCACGCAATCGGGTAGCGACATTTGTCCGTGCGCCGTTCGCGTTGATCGCACGCAACCACACGCCGGATTGCAATGGGCCAATGGTCAGTTCATGTCGACGATTGAAATTGCGCTGACGAACCAAGGGCCGGTGAAGTTTACCAACTGTGGTTTTTGGGGAATGGAGCGCACGCGGGAACACATCCGCCACGACGGCGCATCAACGCTGTCGTTGACCTCGTGTCACTTCACCGCGTGGGATCGAGCTGGTAAGAAGGACCCGGCAATCCGCGCGGCAAACGGTCGCTTGATTGTGAATGGTTGCGAATTCATGGACGGCGGCAAACTGGCGATTCGTTTGGACAAAGGTCTGAAGGCGGCGACGATTTTCGGTTGCGCGTTTCGCGGTGACAAAGCGATCGAGGACAATTCCGGCGCGCAGGTGCGAACGGACTTGAACATTACGGCTTAAAAAAGTTTCCGGTGGTTTTGTCTGGAATCAGCCGCTCGTTCGGCTGGCGCACCTTCGCCGTTCTCCAACTCACTCGTCACGTAAATCGGCAGATCGATCGAAGTGGTTGGTTTTGGAGTGAACAATGGAATCAGCTGGAACATGTGTGTTTTCTTCGCACCGAAAAACACAGGGACCCAATGGCGGCCCCAACGCAGCCTTGTTCTTAGTCACGGGTTTTTACGTGAAGCACTGGCTGGGGTGACGCTCGTCGCGGCCGGGACGACTTCCTTTCGCAACCGATTGATGTACTCCTTTGTCATCTCCCAAAACATAGCCGGATGGAGTTGGCCATCGTGCCCGAGCCATTTCTCTTGATCGGGCGCGAGGTGGCTCGTGTCGGTCGTCCAGACGGCCGATTCTTCGAGATAGTCGTTGAACGCCTGGATCATGACGATCTGCGGTTTTTTATTTTGGAGCACCTTCTCCCAGCAGCTACGGTAGAAGTCGCCACCGTTACGCTGTTCAATCTCGTTGGGCCGATGGACATTGAAACCGGGTTGCACCAACTCAATCTCAGGATGCAGCAATGTCCCTTGATGCAATGGCAGTGGCCAACCGTATTCGCCGGCAGCCGCATAGCCGGTAAACGTCCGCAACGTAAACAGGTCTCCGTAAGTCTTCTCTCCTTTGTATCCGTCCCACTCCTGGATTAATTGCGGCAGGCGGAGACCGTAGCAAATCAACAGCGGCTTGCCGTTAAGCTGGTAGTAGTTGTTGGTTCCGCCGTAGTTCGGATTGTTAAAAAATGTTTTGGCCACGTCTTCAGCCACCTTTTCGATGGCCAACCCCCACGAATCATTGCCACGACAATCCTGATGCACGCCTACTCCCAAGGCATATTTAATCTTCCATGAATGGCTTTTGTTCCAGACAGCAATCCGTTCACACGTTTTGCGTCCACAACGGACCATGTAATTATATATTTCAGTATTCCGATAGCCGCCCCACCCGCCGGGACTTAGCTCGAGTGCCACAAAATCAATTCGAGCTTCGGCGAGTTTCTTCAGATGGTAATCGATGACCTTTATCTCATCGCTGGCGTAGTTGCGAAAGTCATCAGCCTTGTCGGAACAGAGGGGCAAGTAAGTTCCGGCCTTGGTGTAGCCAATGACGTTGGTCCAATTGGCTGGATAGTAAGTGCAATACCAGATTCCTACGTCCGATGGGCCGACTCCATTGCCATTCGTTCTGGGTGCAGCCGAGGCAAAGGTTGGGTGCACGAACCAAACACCAAGAGCGATAATCGCCACGAATTTCGTTACTGAATATAATTTCATAGGTTCTTCGCTGTTACTGGCAGACGCTTTTCGGTATCGATATGTGACAGTCGTTGGTCGTTCAGGGATCATCATTTGTCCGCTGTCGGCTAGTAAAGAGGTTCTGGAACAATTTATCATGGTCGTCACAGAGGTCGTTGTAAAAAGAAACTGCGACGCGGAACTGAATCCCAAGCAACGCGGCGGCGTCTGAACCGAACGTGAACTATTGTTGTTGGAGTCGAATTTTCTTGGCGGCTGCGTTCCTCTGGATCGGCGGTCCGCACGCAACCGCCCAAGCGACCTCTCCATCGAAAGCGGTTTGGGACACGTTTAGTGATACTTGGGCGGCAACTGACAGTCTGGGCCGCAGCCTTCCCGTCTCTCCTCAAACCGGCCCGCCACGTTCGGATCGGTTTGTCGGGATCTTCTATTTCCTCTGGTTGGGAGCGGATGCCAACGGTGGTCCCTATGATGTGACTAAAATCAAAGCGATGGATTCTGGTCATCCGCAATGGGGACCGATGTACGCGCCTCATCACTGGGGGGAATCAGTCTATGGCTACTATTTAACGCAAGACCCATTTGTGCTGGCCGGGCACGCCCAAATGCTCGCGGACGCGGGAGTCGACACCGTGATCTTCGATGTCACCAACCAACAAACTTACAAGGACAACTACATGGCGCTGCTCCGCGCGTTTGACGACATCCGGCGGCGTGGCGGAAAAACTCCGCAAGTTGCTTTCCTCTGTCCGTTTTGGAATCCCGAGAAAGTGGTGGCCGAATTGTGGCGTGACCTTTATCAACCCAATCTCTATCCGCATCTATGGTTTCGATGGAAAGGCAAACCCCTGATTTTAGCGGACCCATCTAAGCTGGCCGAGGTCGAGCGCAGTCAGCAGAGTAAAACGGCAACGGAGTTACGCGAAGGCCAGACTTTGGGTCAAACCTTGAGTGCCAGCCGTCCATTCGATGCCGTGGGAGGCTGTTTTGCAACATGGTTCCAGACCAACTGCGCCGTAACACTTTCATTGTATCGAA
>JAQGOW010000538.1 GCA_028293405.1 Verrucomicrobiales bacterium | reverse complement strand
TATTGTTTCCGGCTATCAGGTTTTAAATAACTCTGTGAACGGCAAACCGTACGACAACTGCAACTCCGAGGTGCTAAACGTTTTAACAGCGAACGGCGATCCAACTCCCATCGCCGCCTGTAATCCTCAAAACATCAACAACCAGCAAAATCCGAGGAAAAACAAATTTTTCACCGCGCAGGTGGCGAACAACACCAACTTGGTTAGCGATGTCGGGGGCCTTGATTACAACGGTATTTTCCGCGACCCATTCGGAAATCCGTATATCATCACGCTGGACATCAACTACGATGGTTCTTGTAGCGACTCTTGGTACTCCGCCTTGTATCAAAAGTTCAACGTTGCTCAAACGAACGTTCCTGCGGAAGTAATGATCTGGAGTGCGGGTCCCGATAAATTAATCGATAAGAATGTAGCGCCGGGTACTGGTGTCAACAAAGACAACATCCTGAGCTGGCAATAAGGAGCGCCTCACGGAGGCCTTCGGAAGCACTTCTTTCAAACCGCTAAACCACTATGGTTTAGCGGTTTATCTTTTCCTAACAGCGGTTTCCCCAGATCCGCTGGGGAACACCCCAGAGCCGCTGGGGGCTTCCCCAAAGCGACTGGGGGACACCCCAGACTCTTTGGGGAACTCCACGGACCGGCCGGGGAAGCCCACAGAACTGCTGGGGAACTCCACGGAACCTCTGGGGAACCCCACAGACCCTTTGGGGGACTCCACGAGACGTCCGGGGGACACCACAGACCGCTCGGGGGACTCCACCGAGCAATCGGGCCGGCCGACGGAACATCCGCGCATTTGCCTGGGCCACGGCTCGGTTCGTTTTTCCTTTGATTTACAGCGCGCGATGCCTTTTAAGTATCGGCCACTGTGAAAATTAAAGTCGCACAATTCGGACTCGGACCTATCGGAATCGAAACGGTTAAACTCGCCGCCACCAAGCCGTGGCTTGAAATCGTCGGCGGCATCGACATCGATCCCGCCAAAATCGGCAAATCACTGGGCGAACTCACCGGCATCAAGTCGCTGAACAAAGCCAAGGTATATTCTTCCTTCGCCGAGTTGCTCAAAAAGTCCAAACCGGATTGCGTCCTGCACACGTCCGTTTCGCGCATGCCCCAAGCCGCGCCGCAGTTGGAACCGATTATCAAGGCCGGCGTCAGCGTCGTGTCCTCGTGCGAAGAACTGCTCTTCCCGCAACTGCGCGCTCCCGCGATCGCCAAAAAGCTCGACGCACTTTGCCGCAAACATAAATCGCGCGTGCTCGGCACCGGCGTGAATCCCGGGTTTGTCATGGACACGCTCGCGATTTGTTTGACCGGCGTTTGTCGCAATGTCGAATCGATCGAAATCGAGCGCGTCGTCAATGCGTCGCTTCGCCGACTGCCGTTGCAAATGAAGATCGGCAGCGGCCTGGACCCGGCCGAATTTCGTCGTTTGTTCCGCGAAGGCAAAATGGGCCACGTCGGCTTGGTCGAATCTCTCGCGTTGGTCGCGCACGCGCTCGGCTGGAAAATCGGCAAGATCACCGAAACGTGCGAGCCAATGATCGCGCCGCAGAAAATTAAAACGCAATTTATCGAGGTGCCAAAGGGTTTGACCTGCGGCATTCATCATCGCGCCGAAGCGCAAGCCGGCAAACACAAGCTGACGCTCGATCTCAAAATGTATCTCGACGCGAAAGACCCGCGTGATGCGGTGAAGATCATCGGCGACCCACCGATCGACGCCGTCCTACGCGGTGGTGTCCACGGCGACCGCGCGACGGTGGCCGCTTTGGTCAACGCCGTCCCAACGGTGCTGCGCGCTCAACCCAGCCTGCTCTTGATGACCGACGTTCCGATTCCGCGCGCCGGCTAATAGCAAAACTCTTGCTCGTTACCAAATCGCATGCCATACCCGTGGCATGCGATTTTTGTTTTTCCGGTTGCCACTTACGCGCGCGATGAAAAATCGTTGGCCCGTTTGATTGCGCGTTACGGCAATTAGCATTCGATTGTGCAATGAAACGCATCACGCGCCGCCAGATGTTGATCGCGACCGCGCAAGCCAGCGCGGCGGCCATGATCGCGCCCGCCTGTGCAACGCGTCGGATGTCGGAACCGCAACGAGGAATTCTTCTCGGCGATGTCGAAGGCACGAAAGCGGCCAAACGCATTTTTGCCGCGGGTGGCAATGCCATCGATGCAGCGATTGCAGCGGCGTTTGTCGCGGGAATCAGTTCACCGAGCAAATGCGGCATCGGCGGTTACGGCGGCAGCATGATGATCGCACAGGGCGACGCCATTTATTGTATCGATTTCAATTCGGTTGCTCCTGCCGCAGCGCGTCCTGACATGTTTCCGCTCGATGCGAACGGAGCGGTGGTGGGCAAGGTTAATTTCCATGGCTGGCTTGCTGCCGGAGTTCCGGGCGTGCCTGCCGGGTTGGAATTGGCGCTGCGAAAATTTGGCACAAAAACTTTGCGTGAAGTGTTGCAGCCTGCGATCGAACTTGCCGCGACCAGACCGGAAAACCCGCGGTTCAGTTATGCGGCATTGCGGCGCACGTTGACGACGTTTGCCGAACGTAATTCGGTGGATTCGTTTTATCGCGGCGACATCGCCCACGAAATCGCCGAGGCGTTCGCAAAACACGGCGGACTGGTCACGACCAAAGATTTGGCAAATTACAAAGCGCGTTTAGTGACGCCTTACAAATTGCAGTGGGACGACGCCACGATTTACACGGCCCCACTTTCGTCCGGTGGACTGACGACGTTGGAAGCGCTGAACATTTTCAAGGCCACACCTTACGCAACGCAGCCGGCGAGCGTCGAACGCACGCACGCGCAAGTGGAAGCGCTTCGCCTCGCCTGGCGCGATCGCGCGCAGTTTCTCGGCGATCCCGACTTCGTCGAAGTGCCGGTCGAACAACTGCTTTCGAATGATTACGCAAAGGAACTCGCTGCGGAAGTCGATGCTGCCGTGCAAGCGCGCAAGGCAATGGCGATCGACGTGCCGCGCATTCAACAAACGGGCACGTGCAATCTGAGCGCGACGGATCACGCAGGAAATTTTGTCGCGATGACTTTGACCATGGGCAACGGCTACGGCGCGCAAGTGACGGTCGAAAGTGTCGGTATGGTGCTCGGTCACGGCATGTCGCGGTTTGAACCGGAACCAGGTCGTGCGAATTCAGTCGCGCCGGGCAAACGTCCGTTGCACAACATGTGTCCGAGTCTGATGACGCGCAATGGCAAGCCGACAATTGCGATCGGAGCTGCTGGCGGAACGAAGATTCCCAATGCGCTCTACGAATTCTTCAGCAACCACCTCGGCGAAGGGCAATCGTTTCCGGCGTCGATCGATGCGCCGCGATTGAACACGACCGGCTCGTTGGAATTGCGCGTTGAAAAACTGTTCCCGCCGGATCACCGCGCTTACTTGCAGCAAATCGGTTTCAAAGTCTTGCCCGGCGTCGGGCCGTTCGTCAGCGCCGTTCGTCGCGATCCACGCACTGGCGTGTTCGACGGTCGCGATCACATCGGCGATCCGTTCGAGATGAAACAACAGTTAGGCAACTCAGCGACCGAACCGGACACGGTTCGTTAATGCTCCTTACGGGCGCAAGAAGTCAGCCTGCTTTCGGAACACCCCGCTTTCGCGCGCACGCAATTGGGTTTATGCTTGATTGCGATGAACTCGAAATCCGGGAGCAAACCGAGCACAGCCAATAGCGGTGTCATTCGTTGGGTCAAAGACATGGCCACGCTTTGCCAACCCGACGAGGTCGTTTGGTGCGACGGTTCTCAAGAGGAAAAAACACGCCTCACACAACAGGCGGTCGCTGCCGGTGTGCTGGTTGAGCTCAATCAAAAAAAGTTGCCGGGCTGTTATTATCACCGCTCAAAACAAAACGACGTCGCGCGCACGGAACAGTCGACGTTCATTTGCACTGAAGCACAACACGAAGCCGGCCCAACGAATAATTGGATGGCCCCGCGCGAAATGCATCACAAGCTGCGCGGCTTATGCACGGGCGCGATGCGTGGTCGCACGATGTATGTCGTGCCATACTTGATGGGCCCGCTCGGTTCGCCGATGTCGAAGGTCGGCATTGAAGTGACCGACTCGATTTACGTCGCGCTGAGCATGCGTATCATGACGCGCATGGGCCAGGTCGCTTACGAGCACCTGAGCAACAGCGAAGATTTCAATCGCGGTTTGCATTGCATGCTCGATGTCGAACCGGACCGCCGTTACATCGCGCATTTTCCGCAGGAGAACGCGATTATTTCTGTCGGTTCCAATTACGGCGGCAATGCGCTCTTGGGCAAAAAATGTTTAGCGCTTCGCATCGGCTCTTATCTCGGACAAAGGGAGGGTTGGCTCGCTGAGCACATGTTGATTCTCGGCGTCGAATCGCCAAGTGGTGAGAAAACTTTTGTCACCGGCGCGTTCCCGAGCGCTTGCGGAAAAACAAATTTCTCGATGCTCATTCCTCCCCCGCATTTCGCCGGTTGGAAAGTCACGACAGTTGGCGACGATATCGCGTGGATGAAGCCGGGCAAAACCGGACACCTGCACGCCATCAATCCTGAAGCCGGTTATTTCGGCGTCGCTCCGGGCACGAACGAAAAGACGAACCCGAATGCGATGGCGAGCATTGCGTGTGACACGATTTTTACAAACGTCGCGCTCACGCCAGACCTCGATGTTTGGTGGGAAGGAAAAACGGAAGCAACGCCCCAAGAGCTGATCGACTGGAAGGGCCAACGTTGGACGCCTGAATCGAAAGAACCCGCCGCACACGCCAATAGCCGTTTCGCCGCGCCAATGCGCAACAATCCTGCGCTCGCAAAAGAGGTGGACGATCCGGATGGCGTGCCGATTAGTGCTATTATTTTCGGTGGCCGTCGAGCCACCACCATGCCGCTGGTTTATCAGGCGTTCAATTGGATTCACGGCGTTTACGTCGGCGCGACGATGAGTTCTGAAACTACTGCGGCTGCTACTGGCGCGGTCGGACAGGTGCGACGCGATCCGATGGCGATGCTGCCTTTCTGCGGTTATAACATGGGCCATTATTTTCAACATTGGCTTCGCATGCGCTCGCACATTCCGATTCTCCCTCGCATTTTCCATGTGAACTGGTTTCGCAAAGATGAAAACGGCAAATTCCTCTGGCCGGGTTTCGGCGAAAACATGCGCGTGCTGAAATGGATTGCTGAACGTTGTCGTGGACACGCCCAGGCATGGGAAGCGCCGCTCGGTTGGGTTCCGAGCGCCGACGATTTCGATCTCGAGGGCATGAAGAATTTCGACAGCGCGCGGTTGGCTAAAGCCCAGGCGATCGACACCGAGGAGTGGCGACGTGAAGTGTTGTCACACGATGAGTTGTTCCTGAAACTTTACGCCGACCTGCCGAAGGAGCTGACGTTCCAGCGCGAACTACTCGTGTCGCGTTTGTAAATATTCCCAAATAGCCGCGATCTGCTTGTCCGCATCGCCGCCGAAATATTGCTTGAGAGGACTGGTGCCTTCGTCAGTAAAGTACGACGGCATTTTCGTGTGCGGATCGATAACGGAAGGCTTGCGAACCCAACGTTGAAAATACGATGGCTGCAGGCGCGCGGCGATGAATGCGAAATTCATTCCCGGCGCGTCGGAAACCGTCGGCATGGTTGCGCCGTTCGCATGACACTGCACGCAGGCCAACCCCGTCGGCGGCGCCTGCACCAATTGGCCGCCGATTTTTGCAAGTTCAGCGACTGGAGCATTCGTCCGCGAACGCGGCGCAAACCCGCTTGCTTCAGCCAGGCCTCGACCGATATCGCCACCAAACTGCGGGAACGCCGGCATTTGCGACGCTAACCACGGCCGCGGTTTTTGTGCGATATCCCCAGCAATAAACCGCCCCATCCATTCCGGTTTTAGTTTCTCTCCTAACCGATCGAGCCCGGGCACGCCTTCAACTCTTTGATGGCACTCCACACAACGCAATCGCGCGTAGTGTCGTTCCGCGAATTCGATCGGCACATTCCTCGTCAGCGAATTGCGTTGGTTGGACAGCCACAAATCAATCGCGCTTCGCTCCACCGGTGCAAAACCGAAATCGATTGTTGGCTGTGAACCGATGCAGCCACCGTGCGTCGCTTCCACGCGCGCCAAGGGCATCGTCGCAAATTTGTTCGGTAAATTCATGGCGTGGCAATTAAGACAGCCGAGCGATTGCACCAATTCATTTCCATGCTCGACCACCTGCGGCGTCGACGCGCTCGGCGTGGATGCAAAGGAGAGGCTCCGTGAAATCAGCCACCGTGCTAATAGTTCAGCATCGCCGGAGCCCAAACGGAATCTCGGCATTGCCGTCCATTTATAAAACGCATCGGGCTTCTCGATGTAAGCCTGCAATGCGCTCGGATAAAATTTCGAAGCGACATTCGACAGCGATACCTTTTTCAATTCGGGCGTGCCGACGCCTTCCGTGTAGTGGCACGCGTCGCAGTGTTGGTTTTCGAAGAGCGCTTGCGCTCTTTTGATTTCGACCGACGTCAGTTTCGCTTGAGGCGTGGCATTCGAATTCGTGCCGGTGCTCGCGAGATACGCCGCAATCGCACGCGCGTTTTCGGGACGGCTCGCGATGCGGATCTGCGGCATGTGCGCGTCGGGCCGAATCGCTCTCGGATCAGCCACCCAGCGCGCAATCCAATCTTCACGCAAACGCGCACCAATCCCATCGAGCGCCGGTGCATC
>JAQGOW010000525.1 GCA_028293405.1 Verrucomicrobiales bacterium | reverse complement strand
GGCGAACCGCCCGCGAGGCGTTCCCAAACCACCACAGGGTTGTCCCTGATCAACGAATGCTGCGCGCTACAACCCCCCCTGGCAAGGGCCGATGTTGGAGGCGGTAAATTCCGGCATCTTCCAGCTGGTCGGTCGGATTTTGCGCCAAGCGACGCTCAGAGGCGGCCGTTCGGCGATCCTGCGTCCGACATTTGGATAAGCTGCGCAGGGCGGGCTTGAGACCCCGGACAAACTGGGGCAAACAGTGCGCCGCGCGGAGCTGTGGCCGAGAGGCTGAAGGCGACGGTTTGCTAAACCGTTATACGTTGTAAAGACGTATCGAGGGTTCGAATCCCTCCGGCTCCGCCAATTCCCTACCTTTTTGGGCACTGAGGCCCATTCCGGTCAGTCAGCCTTTATACCACGTAGTCTCCACATAGTCTTGCGGGTTGAGCGGGCTGCCTCTATCAACGGCCGAGATAGTTGGCAGAGAATTTGGTCACCGCGTCACGGATGCGCGCGTCAACGTCCGGCGCGTTCTTCGCCAGAAAGTCGATATGGCGCCCCTCGTCGAGCGCCTTAGAAAATTCGCCATGGAGGCCGCTCGGTATGGAATCGAGGATCGCGGCGTTCACGGTGTCTTCCAACCGGTCCGCCAAATCGGCCGCCATCTGGTCCACCACCTCTTGCGGGGCGGTGCGACCGGCCTTCTTGAGTTTCTCAGCAACAAGGTCGCGCGCGGTAACGTTGATATCCACGAATCCCTCCGGCCCTCTGCCCAACCGAGAGAGTAATACGAAGAATGAACTCAGTGAAAATAGAATGGGCGATACCTCAACCACCTGAAGAGGGTTTGAAACTTCCCGGCGTCCAGAAGGAATGGCTTCACGCCATTCAAAAATGGGCGGCCGGGGAAGAATTTATCGATGCGATCTATGCGTTCGGCTCAAGGGTGCGCGGCGATTATTTTTTGGTGAGCGATCTCGACCTCGCCATCCTTCTAAGTGGGAAGCCATACCCTGATCCGGAGCGACCATACTGGCGGTTCAACCACGAGCGTGTCGAGCGTGAAATTCAGGCGCTCATAGAGGCCCCCCTAGACCTGAACGTGCTTCACCTCACAGATTGGGATGACACCACTAAGTTCGTTCGCGACGAAGGCGTGACGATCTACGTCAACCCGAATCCGTACCAATAGCCTTGTATGGCTGCTTCGGCTTCCATTTCGGCCTACCGAAAATTGGCATTACATCGTCGAGACTGCGAGCGACAACATACTGCCCTCCTAGATATACGAGCTTGCCGCCAAACTCGCGTTGGCTGTCGGTGACCTTGCCCTTTGCATCCTTCACCTCGATGCCGACGATCTGTCCCGTCGGCGGAAGTATCGCGAATATGTCTGGTGATCCGAGCGCACCGAAACGGTAGAAGTGTCCGGACTTATCCTTGAAGCCGCCCGTGTTATTGCGCCAGTGAAAAACGCCCGTGAGTTCGAGATAGTCGAGGATCGCCCGCTGCGTGGCTTTCTCGGTGCTCCTCATACCTCCTTTCGATTAAGGACGAGCCAGAGACGTGCGACGGCTTCTTCTGGGGTCGAGCCGGGCTGCTGGTGGTCATTCCTGTCGCAGCAGTTGGCGAAGGCACTTTTAGTATTGGGGAACCAGTCAAGCTGAACATGTTGTCCACACGCTGCGATGAGTTCGGAAAGGGTCGGATCATAGAGGTCGCGAGCGGGAACATCATATTCGTAGTCGCCGTCCCGGTCCGATATGTCATGGAAGCCGGATCGGAAGAATCGACCATCTCCGTCTTGCACAAAACCGGCGTCACTCAACTTCTTGGCGAGGTCGTATCTCATGCTTTTTTCGGTTTAAGCCGGAACCAGAACCAGCGCGAATAGCTGCGCGCCTCGGTGCATTGCTTTTGGAATGCCCTGAGGTCCCCAGTCGGAACGTGGCCAAGCAAGATTGCAACGTCGTGCCCGGTGGCGTCGTGCAGCTCTTTCGTCTTGCGGTCGCGTAGTTTGATTCCGTTGCCGAGAAAGTTTGAAAGAAGTTCGGCGCGTTCGCTTTTGAAAGCTACGGTGTGAAATCGCATCCAACAATGACCCCATCCATCAAAACTCGTAACCTTCTGCATTTATTGCACAATCGAATAATTTAGAGGGGGTCAACATTGGACGCGTAATGGAATTGCGCAATTTTGGAGTGTTTGCAATAAAATCGACGAGATAATCAGCTTTCGCGGTGGGGTCATTGTGGGATGCGTTTTTACACTTTCTGCCCGTCAAGATATGCCGTTCCGCGGTCAAAATATGCGACCGGGCGCAGGTGAGCCGGCAAATCGGCGGACGCGATCGCCGAACTGAGCAGACGAATGGACTCCGCAATATCATCGCGGTTGCGCGCTGCAATGCCCGCAGTGAAATCCGAATAGGCGCTTGCCAACCCGTGCGTCACCGTCGCCAACCAAAACGCCAGCGCCAGATGGAAAGGTTTCATCCCTAAGCCCCCATAAACCAGTGTACACACGTCTCGCGTAAAGGGTGCAAGATGTCATCGCGCCTTGAAATTAGGCCTTTTGACTTTTTAACCGCTGAAAACGCCCTTTGCAGTTTTCATTGAAAGTCCGGGTGAGGCAATCTAGATCTAAATTAGATATTGGATATCGAGCAGAATACTCAACGATCAAAACCAGAAACAATCCTGCGAGACGCAATCAGCTGCGAGGTTAGCGACACTATGCATATTTCGAGGTTTGGCCGAGGCGTGTTGCGCACACTTTGCGCATGGTTTGCGGCGTCACTCATATGCGCCGATCACAGTGTGGCAGGTTCGAAAACCGTCACGACACTTCATTCCTTTTGCGCTTTGAACAACTGCGCGGACGGTCAAGTTCCACTGAGCTCTGTGGTAATGGATGGTGCCGGAAACTTATACGGCACCGCAAATAACGGGGGCGACTTCAACAATAACGCAGGGACCGTCTACCGGCTGGTTCACAACGATAGTGGCGGTTGGGATTTCAGCGTAATCCACACATTTTGTTCGGAAGATCAGTCTTGTCCGGATGGAGTAGTTCCCGAGGGCAAACTAGTTGCGGATATGTCAGGAAATTTATATGGCACGACCTATGCGGGCGGCAGGTTTGGGAGGGGTGTTGTCTTTGAGTTGCTGCCGAATTCTAAAAAGACAAATTGGAAGTTAAAAGTTCTCTACGACTTCTGCACCCTACAACAATGTGTTGACGGAAGAAGCCCCGGGTTCTCGTTGACCTATCCAGGTGCGAGCTCTGGCGCCATTTATGATGGCGCTTCTCCGCTGTACGGCCAGACCCAGTTTGGCGGAGATAGCAATCATGGTGCCCTGT
>JAQGOW010000505.1 GCA_028293405.1 Verrucomicrobiales bacterium | reverse complement strand
CGGGGGAGGCATAGGTTTCTGCGACGGCGGTGTCGATGCCTTTTTTGCTGTTCACAACGCTGGTGGCTTTGAAGATGACGTGGCCGGTCGCGCCGAGTTGAGCGCGCGTGATGGCGATTTGGTTTGTGAGTTCGGTGGCGTCTTTGACGATCATGCCCGGCCAGAGGTGTCGGCCTTGCGGATTTTGCTCAGTCCACCACTTGAGGAGGACGGGATAGCTTTGCGCTTTGGCATCAATCTTCCAATAAAGTTGCGGATTGAGATAGTCGACCATTGCATTGCTCAGCCACATGCGCGAATCACAATAAAGTGCGGCGTAGGAGTTGAGGCCTTTGATTTGCGGCGGGTAGCCGGGTTGCCAAATACCGAAGGGACTGATGCCGAATTTCACCCAAGGCTTTTCGGCTTTGATCGTGTCGCCGACTTGTTTGACAAAGGTGTTCACGTTATCGCGGCGCCAATCTTCGCGATCCAACTTGCCGCCGGTTTCCTGATAATTTTTGTAGGACACCTGGTCTGGGAATGGGATGTAGGTCTTGTCGGTTTTGTTTGTCTTTTCCTGATACGGGTAGAAGTAATCGTCGAAGTGAATGCCATCTACATCGTAACGGTGGACGACGTCTTTGATGACGCTCAGCGAGTAAGCGCGCGTGGCGGGTTCGCCTGGGTCGAGCCAGAGATGTTTGCCGTAGACCTTGACCAACTCCGGATGCGTTTTGGCGACGTGCTTGTCGGGTAGGTTATTTGTTTCGTGGTTGAAAGCGACACGGTATGGATTGAACCACGCGTGGAGTTCGAGGCCGCGTTTGTGGGATTCTTCAATCGCGAAGGTGAGCGGGTCGTAATAGGGCTCGGGGGATTTGCCGGCTTCCCCGGTGAGATATTGCGACCACGGTTCGATCGGTGAATCGTAGATGGCATCGCAGCACGGGCGGACCTGGAAGATGACGGCGTTGAACTTCAGTTCAGCGGCGCGATCAAGCATGTCGGTCAGTTCTTTTTTTTGCTCGTCGGTGGAGAGAGTTCGTTTTGAAGGCCAGTCGGCGTTGTTGACGGTGCAGACCCACATGGCGCGGAATTCGCGGTTGACGCTAGGTGGAGTGGGGAGAGGTTCGGGCGATCGGGTTGTGCAACCGGTCGCCATCGCTGCGATGGCGAAAGCTCCAAGAACCAAGCTCCAAGCTCCAGATAGTGGAAAAATCCGAAATCCGAAATCCGAAATCCCAAACGGAAAAATCTCTAAACCAAGTGCTGTATTTTTTGCGGTGCGTTTCATTTAGTGATTTGAGAAATAGCGGGTTGGCTGGCGTTGCCGACTCGGTCGATGGCGGTGACGGCGACGGCGCTTACTGGTGCTTTTACGATGCAGGACGTTTGTGAGGCAGGGTAAATTTCGGTGGTCCAACTACTGCCGACCTTTTTTTGCACGCCCCATTGCCAAACCCGACCGCCGCCGCTCCATTTCACCGTAATGCCACTCAGTTTTATATTTGGTTGTTTGACGGACGAAGTTCCAAGCCATGGTGATGCGGGAACGAGAGCGGGTTGGGTGTAGAGTGGCGTGAGGGCTTCTTTGAGGTCGCCGCGATTTTTCTGGAGGGCGATCATGCTGTAGTGAATGACTCCCGAAACGCCGGGTTCGTTCCGCGCGATTTGGATTTGGCGGACGATGTCGTTGGTCGTCATTTTTACACCGCCGAGTTCTTTGTCGGGCTCGTTCACGGCGCTGTCGTAGAGGCCGGGCCAGACGTTGCGGTGGAGTGTGTTTTGTTGCGCCCACCAGTGAAGCAACGTTGCGTAGCTGCGGTCCGGGAAATCAACTTTCCAATAAAGTTGAGGCGAGGTGTAGTCGAGCCAGCCGTTGAGCATCCATTTGCGAGCGTCGGCAAAAAGTGTGTCGTAGGAATCGGTGGCTTTCACTTTAACGGGGATGCCGTTTTTCCAAATGCCGAAGGGTGCGATGCCGAATTTTACCCATGGCTTGCTTTGTTTGATGCCGTCGTGCACACGTTTGACGAAGCCGTCGACGTTGGCGCGACGCCAATTGGGTTTGTCGAGTTTGCCGCCGTGCGCGATGTAGCGTTGATACGTCTGCTCGTCGGGAAAGGGCATGTCCTTTTTCGTTTTCTCGTCCTCTTCTCTATAAGGGAAAAAGTAATCATCGAAGTGGATGGCGTCGACGTCGTAACGGCGGACAATGTCCATCACGACTTTGTAGGAGTAATCCTGGGCGGCGGGTTCGTTGGGATTGAGCCAATACATTTTGCCATAGTCCAAAGTGAACTCGGGATGTTTACGCGTGACGTGGCTGCTCGGGGCGTTCGTGCAATATGCTTTGATGCCAGCGCGGAAAGGATTGCACCAGGCGTGGAGTTCGAGGCCACGTTTGTGAGCTTCATTGATGGCGAATTCAAGCGGGTCGTAATAGGGGTTCGGCGCCTGACCCATTTTGCCGGTCAGCGAAGGGGACCAGGGTTCGAGCGAGGATTTATATATGGCGTCGCACTGTGAGCGGACTTGAAGGACGATGGCGTTGAGATGCATCGCGACGGCTTCGTCCATGATTTTGATCATCGCGGCTTTTTGCTCGGCTGTGGAAAGGCCTTTCTTTGGCGGCCAATCGATGTTGGCGACGGTGGCGACCCAAGCGCCGCGGAACTCGCGCGGAATTGCCGGAGGATTCTCGGTTGCGGCTTGGAGGATGGATGTGGAGAAAACCAAAATCGCCAAAACTGACAGAAACTTGGCGAACGCGCTTTTGTTGGGCTGAGTCATAAAGACGGTCGTGCAAGCAATATCGGAATGGAAGGGGAATAGCAATGGTTGGTATGCTGAAGTTGATCTTCCTTTACGGCCCTTGATGTGTAGCGGTTTACAAGTGGCCTTGCCCTGATTTATTGGACACGGATTTTTCATAAAATTGGTGTTTTCGGGCTTAGGTGGG
Source organism: Verrucomicrobiales bacterium (assembly GCA_028293405.1). Taxonomy (GTDB): domain Bacteria; phylum Verrucomicrobiota; class Verrucomicrobiia; order Limisphaerales; family Palsa-1400; genus JAICXV01. The sequence goes on along the minus strand of JAQGOW010000505.1, from coordinate 130 downwards.
ATCCAGCGTCTTTCCGATTACTGTCGATTTTTCGGAACCCTGACTTTGGGGCTGACGTGACCAAACGTGACCAAACGTGACCAAACGTGACCAAACGTGACCAAACGTGACCAAACGTGACCAAACGTGA
>JAQGOW010000500.1 GCA_028293405.1 Verrucomicrobiales bacterium | reverse complement strand
CAGGCCCTCATTGTAACGTCCACCTGCGAGGTAAACCGTATCGCCCGGATTTACGTTTTTCCAAACTATACTCGAAAGTTTGGCCCACGCGTTGGTCCAGTCCTTACCCGTACTCCCGCCGGTGGCTTTCGGATCAACGTACCATTGGGCACCAATTACGGGAAACGCCGCCGCAAAGGCCAGCCACACGCCCAAGCACGCACATGATGTCCGGATGTTCCAAGAAGGGCGCATGCTTGTTACCACAATGATTGCTCGGAGAGGTGCACCTGTCGGATGACTGGTCTGAGGCGGATGACGAACCAGGTTACGCGAGAACTTTATTGAATCCGCAGCCTAGTAGGACCAAGGGGTTTATACAGGCCGCCCGGCGAATAAAGCGCTTGAATCTCCGCGGGACTTAATGCGCGATTGTAAATACGGACATCATCCATGACGCCGTTGATCCAACCGTTGTTCGGATACTCTATATTTGGCGACTCGTCAGCTATTGGAGGCGTTCCGGCGTGCGTATCGCACCCGACGCCAATCCACGAGTATGGAGCATTCGGGTTCCGTCCGATCTGCAGCCGAGTGGTAGTGGCGCTGACGTCGTTTGTCCCGAAAGGAACACCATTCCTGTATCCAATCATCACGCCGTTGTTCCACGTCACTGCATAATGAGTCCAATTAGTCGTGTCGCCGTTGTAACCGTTTTCAGGGAATTCCAAAGTGGAATAGTCCCAGGTTGCGTTGTTGGTCAGAACGTAAAACCGCGTGTTGTTCAACCAGATGTTTTGATTGAATCGTCCAAAACCCCAGGATCCTATTACGCCCGCCGACGCTCCTGCGCTCAACAGCGTCTCGTTGGCGTCGGAAGCGTAATCCAACCCAGCGTGCGGCGCATAATATCGCGCCCAGCACGAGATGGTCGCAGTAGCCATGTTGGTGAGCGTGGCAACGTTGGTGATAGCAGCATAGTCGCCTTCGCGGCCGTAAATCCCGTAGCCGGTGTTATACCAGTCGAAGCGGCCGCAATAGTCATTACCCGATAAATTGGTTCTACCAGGCGTGGTGCTGCTCAGGATTTGCTTCGGAAAATTCGTGGGATATGTCGAGCCGATGCGCCCAAAACGCCATGCGTGATTGCCGTTGCCGCTTGCATCATCAAGTTTGTTGTCGGAAAAATCATCATCAAAGGTCAACCAGACCAGCAACCCTGCCGTTCCGCCGCTTCCACCCTGGTATTCGAGCGGACCTCGGTCCCACGCCCCGCCGATATTTCGCGGGCGGTTTAATCCGTCAAAGTTGAAATAGGCAGACAAGTTATAGCCGTCATCAATTCCGGACGATCCCGGCTTAAGTTGAAAGTTGTCATTGTACGGGTCGACGAATTTCGGATAATTCGTCTTGTTGGACATCTTATACGGATGAATTTCAAGATTCGTGGAGATATCCATATAGGACACCATTCTTGCATTGCTGATGTAAGTGTTCGTGTTTGCTACGATGTTGTAGTCAAAAAGAAGCCCATGTTGGTCATTTTTATATGGGGCATATCCATTGGCGGAATCCAACTTAGTTGAAACCGCCATGCCTATTCCCTTATGCCTGTCTATAATCAAATTGTTTACGACCAAGCAGTTCGTTATGTAAGCATTGGTGACTACACCGTTTCCGCCTCTAGACCAATACATTGTGGAGTTGAGCGGCAGGCCGTCCGGGGTTGCAGATCCCTTATACATAAAGTTGGTCACGGTGTTAAAAAACAAGTTATTTGCGATAACGATGTTGCTTAACACTTGTAGCGACGCTGGATGCAGGGGGTCGAAGTTCACAACGCACATTGGCTCATCCCATGTGCAGCCGGGGCTGCGCCCTTCTTTCTCGCTGTAAATGTTATTGAAGAACCAAATGTCATGCGTGACGCCCGTGCCCAGGGTTTGAATGCGAAGAATAGAATTCTCCGATTCTCGAATGTCATTGTTGTAAATTTTGAAGTAGTTACCGGTCATTTGAAACAAATCGGTATGGTCAGAACCACCATTAGCGCGACCGATCACCGAATCATGTATGGAAATTCCACTGTTAATTTGGAAATAATCTTCAGTGTTCCAATCAAACCAAACATATTGGAACACAATATTGTCAAAGCTAGTAGCACTTTGGCCGCTCCAATTTACAACCCTCCCGCCAGTGTCATGGATATATAAATACTGGAACACACAGTTGGTCATGATCGTTCCTGTGACCGTAGCATTTCCCGCGATTACACTACCTCGCATGTTTTGATATGGTGCGCCGCCAACTGTATTCGTAATACCGTACGCTTCGACCCAAGACACACGTATATTATTTGGGGCCGTAAAATATAACCATGCAGGAGAGAAGTCGCTATCATTGGTTCCTATGATGTTTCTTACCACAAACCCTATGTTGTTTGTGATAGCAGTGCTTCCGTTGATCACTTGCTCGTGAGTCGTAGGGGCCACAAAGCTGCTGGAGCGGCCGCCATCGACTGCACACCATTGCGCTGTTGCATTCATACCTATGCCGCAACCGTTGAAAATCGCTTTTCCATTATGACCGGGGTCCTGCCCGATTTTGAGGGTAATATAATTACCAGGCGTTCCGTCTTTCCCGATGAACAGCCAGTTTGTATACACCTGACTGGTGGTACCACCGGAGACATATACTGTGTCACCGGGGTTCACAATGGCCCAATTGACGTTGGTAGGGTTTTTCCATGCGTTCGCCCAACTCGACCCGTTGTTTGAGCCGGTAGCGGCGCTGTCAACGTACCAACTGGTAGCGCCGAAGCAGGTTGCGGTGATAAGCGGAAAGAGACACAACCAGCGAAAGATTCGTGTCATAGAGTAAATTTTACAGAAGTTTATCACTTAAGCAAGGAGGAGCAGGTTTAATGCCGGATGACGGGGCGCCGCAGCCCTAAAGCCCATTGCCACATCACCATGTATTTATTGATTGATGGGCGAAGCGCGGTCAGCGAGCCCTTATTTCGCACCAGCTTGACCAGAGCCATCGCCAGAAGCACCGCCAGCCTGAACACAGCGCCGAGCAAGGTCGCACAGCGATACATCAGCGCGCCGAACCAGCCGTGATGCTTGCGCATGAACTTGGAAAAAGATTCGCACATCATCAACACGGCAAAGCGGCCGGGGACGCTGGAACTGGCACTGCCACCCAAGTGCAGGATTTCGGCATCGCTCAGGTAATACAGGCGCCAACCAGCCTCGGTGATGCGGTGGCAGAGGTCAACGTCCTCGCAATACATGAAAAACCGTTCGTCAAAAGAGCCGACCTGGTCGAGGACAGCACGGCGCACCAGCAAACATGCTCCGAACAGTTTTTTGACTTCGCCGGATTTTTCCGGGTCGTGATAAGGGAACAACCCGCCCAGGCGCGGCTGAGTTTTTTCGGACACGCAAATCATCTTCATCAACTCGCCCGCCGGCGAAGGGAATCGTTGAATGCCGAGCTGTTGGATGGTGCCGCAGCTGTTGCGAATCTTGCATCCGAGCGCGCCAACGGACCGCTCGGCTTTCATGAAAGCGATCATCTTCTCAACGCCGCTTTGAGAGACTTCCGTGTCTGGATTCAAAAAGAGGATGAGCGACGAAGTTGCGCGGGGCAAACCGACGTTATTGGCACGAGCAAACCCGACGTTGCCGCCGGAGTTCATCAGCAATACCTCCGGGAAGTTCTTCCCGACCATTTCGCGGGAACCATCGGCTGAGTTGTTATCAACGACAATCGTTTGAATTGCATGCGTGCCGCGCGAGCGGTCGATCGAGCGCAGACAATTCTCGAGCAAATCGCGCGTGTTCCAATTGACGATGATGATGGACAGGTCAGGAGTCATCGCGATCAATTCCGGGGGCACGTTGTTCCAGCCAAAGTTTCAAAGTAAAAAAGCGCATGAACAGTTCGACATCGGGACCGCGGAACGAAGCCGGAGGCCGTGATGTCGGGTCGTAACCCAGCAATGAGACAAACACCTGACTGGCGGTATCATTCTTGCGCAACCAAAGCTGGGCAATTTTCGCGCTGTTTTGGATGTAGTACTCCCAGTTTGGCCAGGAGCCCCGAGTGGCCATGCGAGGCCGGACCTTGTGTGCAATCCGGTTTTGCAATGCGGAGAGATAGCGGTGAACCGAATAATTCCAACCGGAAGCATCAAGCGCCGCGCCGGAGTTGCTATCGGGAATTTTGCTGGCGACATCACCGCAGACAATCCGAGCCATTGCTTTAAAGATCGCCCCGTTGAGTTTCAGACGAGACGGGATCTTCAGGTAGGTGTTGATGATTTCGTTGTCCACGATTGGGAGGTACCATGGCATCGTTCGCAGGGGGATGACGCGTTGGGCAAGGTCCCCTTCATACGCCAGTGGAAAACTCCGCTTCCGCTCGATTTGCAACCAGTCGTCTTCCGATAAATTTGATATGTTGCCTTCGGGAAACAATTGTTCAAAACGCTGGCGAACGTTGTCTTGTTGCGAACCGTTCAGCCAATAAAACGGCCGATAGAAACCAAAATTAAAGGTCGAAAGCTGTTCCTGTCTGGAAAGCTGTTGCTCTTGAGTGTTCAGGGCAAGCGCCTTGAGGAGATAGTCGCAGTAACAGCCAGTCAGTAGATTTTGGGCGCCCAAGGTCGCCAGCTTGTCCCGAATTCCCAGGAAGTGATTGCTGGCGATCGAACCGACTCCGCCGGAAATGCGCACGCCGGCTTCTGCG
>JAQGOW010000461.1 GCA_028293405.1 Verrucomicrobiales bacterium | reverse complement strand
TCACTACCACAGAGCCAAGCACGCACAGAGAAAAGTGAGAAGCAGACTTCGACCTCCGACAATTCATTTCTATGGGAATATCAGACGGAACGAATTGCTTTTATTGATATAGCCGGTGGGGAAATTGCCGGCGTCGACGGCGGTGCATTGATAGTCGCTCATCAAACGAGCGCTGCTGCATTGTTGGACGCTGCCGTCGCCCATCAGAATGTTACCACCGCCAACAGGGTTGCCTTGCGAATGCATTTTTAGGGACCAGCAGATCGGGGAGTTAGTTTGGAGGATGACGTCGTTGCCGCTACCGTCCTCGGGAGAATAGCCGTAATCGTTTTGTGGTTTCGTGCCGGGCGCGACATTCCGATCGCCGCCTAAGATTGAGAGCGGGAAGTTTTCGCTCGCGCCAGGGTTTATGAAGTAGGAGATGTTTTTGTTGTTTAGGTGTTTGAAATCATCGGATGGTTGTCGCTTGTCGGCGGGACAGACAAGTATTTGTGGTAATCGGCCCAACTCATATTCGATGAGAGCATAATTGCTCCAACAGTATTGGCCGGCGTTCGTCATTTTGGCGAAATCCGCCCAGCCAAGATTTGTGGGTGTTTTTGCCACGTCAGCGGGATATCTGTCGCCATTGTCACTAGCCCAAATACGATACGCCGTGCCGATTTGTTTCAGATTGTTTACGCACCCAAGCTTGGCGTGTTTGTGATGCGGTGGATTCAACGCGGGCAAAACAATCAGTGCGACCAGCGCAATCAAAAACGTTACGACGATCACTTCGAGGAGCGTGAATGCTGTCGTAGTTTTAGCGTCAACCTTCATGCGTCCTCTTTGGTTTTTTGGTTTCTACTAAGTAGCTCAAAAACGAACCTAGCCCCGCAAATTTGTAAGTCGGATCTACATAGTTCGTGATGACGTAATAGGCGAAATAGTAAAACCGGCAGAAAGACCAGACCGTGATGCTGAAGAGCAGAGTGAAACGCAGGGTGGGATGTTCTGCGATCAGCATCGCGGTGGAAAACAAAGCGACGAGGAGAAAGAGGATTCCTTTGGCTTTGATCCAGTTTGGATGGGTGAGATTTTTCATTTTAACTTTGGCGTCGCGCTTCGTTTACAATCGAACGGTTTGCCTCCTCTCCTCCAAAGGAAGCGATGGCGACGGAACGCGCGCATGGCGAATTTTGGGCCACGTCATAGTAACAATCTTGGCAGGACGAGCGCGGTGAGGATGGTGATGATTCCGATGACCACAAGAGCTTCAACAAGCGTGAATCCGTTTTGTTTCATGGGTACCTCTCTGTCAATTAGTCAGCATAACTGTTGCCAACCGAGAGCACGGGGGTCCGGGGCAGAGCCGGCGGCAAATTGTGGCCGGTTTTCACACAAAGTGCGCGAGAGTCGCGCATATGTGTTCAGAGTAGTTTCCGAAATTCCTCAGGAGAGAGTCCCGCCGCTTTCGCAATTCCGCCCATGGTGATCGCGTTGATGGGATTGTGGCGAGGGATGACTAAACGAGTCTTTCCGTTGGTCATGATGATGTGACCGCTTTCTCGTGCGATACGATATCCGAGCTTTTGAAATACTCTGACCGCATCCCGCTGACTGATGCCCGGAAGTTTGGGCATGTTAAACGGTGACTTCCGCTAATGCGCCGGATTCTTGCTGAGCCTCACGCAACGCATCTTCTTCAGCGACTTCGAGCCAAAGGCGAATCGCTTCACGGATGTTTTGCAAAGCGTCTTCGCGATTCTTTCCCTGACTCCAACAACCAGGCAGAGCCGGACAGGAGACGGCAAACCCCTCTTCGGATTCGACGAGGATGACCTGGTATTTCATAGACATAGGTTAACGGCTTGGCGCTCGCGCTTCAAGCCGCGATGGTATCGCACAAATTGTTATCGTTCGAGAACCCACGTCACGCCAGCCTGCAAACGATCCATGGTGTGGTCACTGTGTTTCCCCGGCGGTTCGCGAAATGTGCTGCGCGCCGGGCGATCTTTGATGGTGTCGTAAATCGCGTGTGCGCCGATGTTCGCTTTGAATTGGTCCTGGGCAGCGCCTTCTAAATAGATGGATTGAGTCGGCAGGAAGGCGTTTTTGTTTTTTTGCACGATGATCAATGGGTCGGCGTCCATCCAGCGTTGCCAGACTTCGGGACGCCATTTGTGGTGCTCGTCGTAGAGCCATTCGAAGTCGCCCGGGTGACTCGGTCCGACCGGCGCGTAGGCGGCGCACAGGGCGAGCGCGTATCCGTAGTCGCCGTCTTTGGGCAACGGCTTGGCGCTGCCGGCGCGCATGAGTTCACGCACTTCCGCCAACGGCGCGTTGCTGACGCTCGCGATCTGAACGAGCGGAAGGTGCGTCACTTGAAAATAGGAATCAGGGCTAAGCGCGACGACGCCGTCGAACATGTGCGGTTTGTAAATGCCAAGTCGCAACGCGCCGTATCCGCCACTGGAGTGACCGGCGATGATTCGACGGACGCCGGTGCGCGGAACGGAATAACGCCGTTCAACCTGTGCGACAACTTCGTCGCATATATAATCTGCATAATTGCCCTGCGCGCTTGAGTTGATGTATTGGCTGCCGCCCCAATGGTTGTGGCCGTCCACGATGGCGACGCGCATGGGCATGACTTCTTTGGCGAGCTTTTCGGTGAAGGCCAGCCATTTGCCTTTGTTCTCGATGGATTTCTCGGCGGAGCCGCCGAAGCCGGGCAGATAGTATACAATCGGCGCAGGCGCGTTGCTGGTGAGTTGGCTCGGCGCACAAATCAGCACGCGGCGCAACGCCGGGTCGTGGAGCGGGTTGGATTGAAGATTGGTGCTGGTGAATTCAACAATCGTTGCTGTCGGCTCGGTTCGGGCCTGCGACGCGACCGCTAAAAGCACCGCCGTGAAAAGGATGGCCAGGGTCTTTTTCATACTGGTTTGGTTCATTGGCGTCCGATCGAGTGTGTCAGTTTGCAAACATCCCAGTTTTTGTCCCGCAATCCCCCTTTGTTGTGCCGCGCGCAAAAAATAGCCAGCAAATACCAACGCCTGTGTAGTTACGTTTCCAGCGACTGCCTACGTTAGGGCAGAATGAAAATTAAGCCGAGCCTCGATCGTACTCGCGTGCTTATAGAATTAGGCCGCGAAGATGAGCCGCTGTTGGCAAAAGCGGCGGCACCGCAGTTCAAGCTGCATAACATTCTCGTCCCCATCGATTTTTCGGAGTGCTCAAAAAAGGCGCTTGTTTATGCCTTGGCGATGGCGAGGCAATTCGGCTCGGCGGTGACGGTCTTGCACGTGGTCGCGCCGTATTATGCCGTGGACCCTTACGGGCTGACACAATACGAAAGGATCGAGGGGGACCTGCGCGAGGTCGGGGAAAGGAAATTGAAGGCGTTGGTGGAGGAGTTTGTGCCCGACGAGGTGCAAGCGAAAGTCGTGGTGACCAATGGACGGGCGGCAGCGGAAATCGTGGATGTCGCGCTTAAACAGAGAGCAGATTTGATCGTCATATCAACGCACTGTTACACCGGATTTAATCACGTGGTTTTTGGCAGCACCGCTGAACACGTCGTGCGACACGCCACCTGTCCCGTGCTGACCGTTAGGGAACATGAAAATGAATTCATCGGAGGATAATATGAACGCAAAAGCCTGTCCGGTGGAATGCATCGACGGACTCGAGAGCCCACGACCCGCAACCGCATTTGGATGCCCACGAGATTTTCTGGATAACCGGTTCGTCTATACGGTCATTTCACCGCGCGCGCGCGGAATGTCGATCGGGATCAACATGAACCCGGACAAGAAATGTAATTTCGATTGCGTCTATTGTGAGGTGAACCGCAATGGAGGGAATGGCAAACCGTCTGATTTCGACGCAAACGTGATGGCGGCGGAACTGCAAAAGACCTTGCTCCTGGTGCACTCCGGCGCGATCCGCGAACGTGGCGCGTACCGGGCGGTCGGGAATGAATTGCTAACGTTGCGTCATGTCGCGCTCAGTGGCGACGGCGAACCGACGTTGTCGCCGAACTTCTCCGAAGCGGTGGAATCGGTCATTCACGTGCGGGCCAAGAACCCGTTTATGTATTTCAAGCTGGTCTTGATCACAAACGGCAGCGGATTGGATACGCCTCATGTCCAG
>JAQGOW010000447.1 GCA_028293405.1 Verrucomicrobiales bacterium | reverse complement strand
CCTTGTCATTGGCGTTCATGGCGTAGGGAATTGTGGTCGTTTCACGTGGCGATAGTCAACGTGCGCGTTTCCTGAGCGACCCGATGACGCAACCGCAACCACTGTTCTACAGCATCGATTGTTCGGTCGGGCGTCGATGTTCCCGCGGTGATACCCGTAGTGTCGACACCATCAAACCATTCAATGCGCAATTCCTCGGCGGATTGAATATGGTGCACGCGCGAACAATGTTTGCTGCACGTCGCGACCAGTTCGTGGGTGTTGTTGCTGTGCTCGCCGCCGATGACGATGACTACATCACAATTCTTTGCGAGTTCGACGGCCGCGTTTTGACGGAGCTTCGTTGGCTGGCAAACCGTATCGATAAAGCGCACTTCAGATTGTGGGAATTTCTTTTCAATGCAGCGGACAAGATGTCGGACGCGCTCGATTGGCTGAGTCGTCTGTGAGGCGATGCCGAAGCGGGGACGTTCGTTCAGTCGTTCGACGTCAGCTTCGTTTAACACCACGTCGAATGCGACAAGGTCTTCGGTCACGCCGCGAACTTCAACGTGGTCGCGTTTGCCGATAATGATGGGATGATAACCCTCGCTGACGAGTTGCCTGACCGAACGATGGGCGTAGTGAACCAGTGGACAAGTTGCTTCAAAAATTTCGAGGCCTTGCCCCCGCACGTGTTGAATGGTTTTCTGCGAAGCACCATGCGCCGTGATCATCACATTGCGCGTTTTAACCTGATCCGCTCGTTGCGCGATGCGAATCCCTTGAGCCCGCAAGTCGGTGAGGACCGTTTCGTTATGAACCAGATCGCCGAGAATGGTGAGCGGTTGTTCCTGCGCTTGGGTTTCGGCTAGCGCAATGGCGTCTCGCACGCCGAAGCACATGCCCAAATATGTAGCACGAATAATTTTCATTTACGTAGGTGAGGCGTGCTCTCCGGGCGCGCCGCTTTGTTAAAGCTTTGTATTGCAAAGTAAGACTGCATGCGTGTTGAACTGTTCAAATTTATTTTGTTATTTTGGATCTCTCGCCTGGCGAACGATTTGTTCGAGCAGGTCGATGTAGTCGGCGAACGCCTTGCGACCAGCCGCAGTCAAGGAGCAGGTCGTGAGCGGACGACGATTCTGAAAAGTCTTTGTTACCGAAACGAACCCCGCTTCCTGCAACGTTTTGATGTGCACACTGAGATTGCCGTCGGTCATGGATAACTGTTCGCGCAACTCGGTAAACGACATCTCCGGCGAGGCGGCCAGCAGCGACATAATCGGCAGCCGACCTTTCTCGTGGATGACACGATCGAGTTGAAAGAACGGTTTCGGGTTCACTCGGCGTTCCTGCGTTCAGTGAAATAAAGGTAAATACCGTAAGCGAGATGTCCGCCGCCAAAACAAATGCCCATGGCCCAATTCGCCTTAACAATTATGTGATTTTGGACAAAAATTTCAATTACAGCTGCCGCACATCCCACGAGGATAAAGCTCCACCCAAATAATTTGATACCGCGAGGCATAAAAAATCCTGCGGAGTGCAACGCACAGCCATAAAGAATCATCCAAGCAGGTATGAGTAGTGTTATTAAGAACCATCCTTCGGTGTTAAAAAAGACGATTGGCAAACTAAGGAGAAGGCCAGCAAACAGCGGGGGAGCAATCGCCTGCGTCACCCGTCGTGTGGGCGAGGACCAAAGCGGTTCACGATCTTTCAACGCCTGTCGCCGCACCAACACGAACGCTTCAAAAAGACAAAGCACGCTAACCACTAGCCAAAAGGAAACAAACGCGCGCGGCGTTTCGAGATCCATTGCATGGGCGACCACGGCCGCGAGAACACCAGTGACGCCGATGGCAATCGTCAGCGGGGCCAGCGCGCGACGATACATCGCCGAGCGTTCCATCAAAGTGCGGATGATCTGGAGATTCTCAGAGGCCCAGTCGTTTTGCATGTGACTTACTTTGTATCGCAAAGCAGAACCTGTCAATTGGAAAACCACCGGTGCTTAAGGCTCAAATTTAAATTGTTGTTGCGTGGTGTCCGTTTGAATGTAATATTTAACCACATGGTTAAATGTTCACCGATAGAGCATGGTCGTCGGTTTTGAGAAGAAATTTGGAGCGATGGAGCGAATGTTTAAACAACAGCAAGCGTAAGAGAACAATTATGAACGCAGAGAATAATCCCACAAAAAACGCCACCGGCCACATGCTCGTCGTCACACGCGAATTCGACGCACCGCGCGAGCGCGTGTGGAACGCATGGACGGAGCCCAACCAAATCACGCAATGGCTCAACATGGGTGATGGGATGGTCGCTGAATCGGCGAGAGTCGATTTGCGCGTCGGCGGGAAATTTCGCATCCAGTTAAAAACTGCAGATGGAGAATATTACACCGCCGCCGGAACCTATCTTGAAGTCAGGCCTTTCGAGCGCTTGGTTTATACGTGGGATTGGGAGAAGGATGGCGGCGGAACGGAATTCGGCGAACTCGAAGGAAAGGAAACGCAATTGACCGTGGAGTTTCGCGCGGAAAGTTCGCGGACGAAGTTGGTGCTGACGCACGAGAAGCTCGATTCCGTCGAACGCCGTGATCGCCACGTGACCGGTTGGACACGTTGGGTCGAGTCGATGGCGAAATTTATAGAGACGAAAAAATAATCATTAACTGATCCTATGAAATTACCTATTACAGGAGGCTGCGCTTGCGGCGCCATTCGCTACCAATCCACGGCAGAACCGGTGGTGATGCTTCAGTGTCATTGTCGCGATTGTCAGCGGGCCAGTGGCGGTGCGAGCTCGGAATTGGTCGTGGTGCCCAAGGAAGCATTTAAGGTCGTTAAAGGCACACTGCGCTTTCACGCTTCACCGAGTGAAGCCAAAGGCATGACGCGTCGCGGCTTTTGCGCTGACTGCGGTTCGCCCGTCTTGGGCTTGCCTGACGCGGCTCCGCACATTGCAGTCATCAGACCTGGGAGTTTCGATGATCCAAGTTCGTTCAAATCGCAGATGGATGTTTGGACATGCGACGCGAACGCGTGGGATCGAATGGATCCAGCATTGCCGAAATTTGAAAAGTATCCGGGTTGACCGACGTTCAGGGCTTTCTTAATAGAAAACGGCAATAGCTAAGAAGCTTTTGTCAGACCCCGGAGGTATCGTCTTGTGCATGAGCGAACACGAGAACAAGACGGACACATGCGAGACGAACGCCGACCGCTCGCTACTGCGACTGGAGTGCGACTGGAGTGCGACTGCTTTCTCATTAGTCGCACCGGGTCGCACCCAATCGCAGTCAGTCGCACCCAGTCGCAGTAACTTTTTTCCCGTTTTTTTCTCCAACTCCTCCGCGGCTGGAAAGCTCCCGACAGAGGGTGCTCATGTTCGCCGTCCGCCTTCCTTGCCTTGCTCGGGCCGCGTCGCTACCCTGTGCCGAATGCGTCTGCTCGACCGCTATTTGCTGCGCGAACTGCTTGTCCCGTTGGGATATTGCCTCGCCGGCTTTTTGATTTTTTACAGCGCGTTCGACCTGATTTTCTCCTTGGACAGCCTGCAGAAGCTCAAGCTCCACTTCGGCGACTACGTGGAATACTACCTCTGGACGCTCCCCGAAATGGTCGTGACGGTCATGCCCATCGGGCTGTTGCTCGCGATGCTGTATGCGCTCACCAGCATGGCGCGTTACAACGAACTCACCGCCATGCGTGCCGCCGGAGTTGCACTATGGCGTTTGATGCTGCCTTACATGATAGTCGGCCTCGCCATTGGCTTTCTCGTGTTAATCGTGAACGAACTGTGGGTTCCGCAATCCATCATGCGCGCCGAAGAAATCAAACAGCGACGCATCGCTCCGGTGCAGAGTCGCACCTGGCACGGCCCGCTCAAGTTCCGCAACGAAACCGAAAACCGCTCTTGGGACGTGAAGAATTTCAATCTCGCAACGAGCGAAGTGCTCCGGCCATCCATCGCATGGGAAAGTGCCGACGGCGGTCATCACGACTTGTTCGCGGAGAGCGGAATTTTTTCAAACGGCGTTTGGAATTTTTTCAAGGTGCAGCAATGGGAAACGCCGCCGGGCGCTCGGTTTGCGACGGCAACCACCAATCCGGTATTCGAAGCGAAGTTTCCCGAGACACCGGAACTGATCAAGAGCGACATCAAGATCAACAGCCTCAAGCTCGATCAAGCCGCCAAGCGCCCGCAGCTTTCGATAACCGAAATTCGCAATTACCAACGACTGCATCCGATGGCCCAGCGCGATCGCCGCGCGATGCTCGAAGCGCAATTGCAAGGCCGTTATGCCGAGCCCGTGAAATGTTTAATCGTCGTATTAATCTCGATCCCTTTCGGCGCACGCTCAGGTCGCCGAAATGTTTTTGTCGGCGTCGCCGCGAGTATCTTTATCTGCTTCGGCTATTTCATCCTGCAGAAAATCTGTCTCGGCCTCGGAACGGCTGACATCCTGCCGTCAGCGTTGAGCGCGTGGTTGCCGAACATCGTATTCGGCACGGCCGGTTTAGTGATGACTTTGAAAGTGCGATAACATGGATCCGCTCGCCGAATTGCAATCACGTTATGAGCGGCTGCAGGTGCTCTATCAGGTCAGCAACGTCATTCATTCGACGCTCGAGCCGCAGGAAGCGTTGCAACTGGTGTTGCGCGAAGCCGTCCGCATCATGCGCGCCACCAGCGGTTCGGTCATCATGATCAACCCGACCAGCGGGCTGTTGGAAATTCAGACCTCGACCGGTCTGCCGCAAAACGCGCCCGATGTGCGATTGCGGGTAGGGCAGGGGATCACCGGTTGGGTGGCCCAAACCGGCCAACCGGCGTGCGTTGGCGACGTGCGCAAAGATCCGCGATACGTCATGTTGCGTCGCGGTGTCCGTTCGGAGTTGGCCGTGCCGTTAGCAGTAATGGGCGAATTGCGCGGCGTCTTGAACGTCGATTCCGATCGCGAAAATGCATTTACGGTCGCCGATCAGGAACTGTTGCAAGAGTTGGCCGTGCAAGCTGCGCGCGTGATTCACAACACGTGGCTCTACGAGCAGTTGCGGATGAAGACGCGCCTGTTGGAAACGCTGGTGAGCGTCAGCCAAACCATCAACTCGGCTTTGAACGTGAACGAAGCGCTGCAAGTCATCACGCGAGAGTCGTGCAAGCTGATGCAGGCAAAAACGTGTTCGCTGCTGATGATCGATGATGCTGGTGAGAATCTCACGCTGCGCGCGAGCTTTGGCGCCGGTGCGGCGTATATCAATAAGCCGGCGTTGAGCATCGAAGAAAGTTTTGCCGGTGTGGTCCTGCGACGCAAAAAGCCGTTGCAGTTGGAAAACGTGCAGACGTCGGCGCGCTATCAAAACACCGAAATCGCGCGCAAAGAAAAGTTGTGCGCGCTGTTAAGCGCACCGTTGTTGTTTGGCGGTGAAGCGATCGGCGTTCTCAACGTCTATAAAGACGAGGCCTACATTTTTTCGAACGAGGAAGTGCACATTCTCTCGGCTTTGGCTGAGTTGTCTGCGATCGCAATCGAGAAAGCGCGCCTTTACGAACGCGTCGTAGATGTCGAAGAGCAATTGCGCCAAAACGAAAAATTGTCTGCGCTCGGTTTACTCGCAGCAGAGGTCGCCCACGAAATTCGCAATCCGCTCACTGTGATGAAGATGCTCTATCACTCGCTCGATTTGCGCTTTCCCGAAGGCGATCCGCGCATGAAAGACGACGTCATCCTGCGCGAGAAAATGGAGCATCTGAACAAGTTCGTGGAACAAATTTTGGATTTCGCACGCAGCACGGAACCGAAGTTGACCGAAGTTAATTTGAACCAGTTGGTCGACGACCTCGGCCTGCTTACGCGTCACAAATTGCGGAATCAACAAATCCAGTTCTTCCGCAAACTGGATGCTGATATTCCAAATGTAATGGGCGACGCGACGCAGTTGTCGCAAGCGTTTTTGAATCTGACATTGAACGCCGTCGAAGCGATGCCCAACGGCGGCACGCTGACAATTTCGTCGAAAGCGATGCGAGCACCACGCTCAAGCGAGCAACCGACGCACGTCGTATTGGAATTCACCGACACCGGTCACGGCATGTCCGCCGCGCAACGCGATCGCGCCTTCACCTCGCTCTTGAGTACGACGAAGACAAAGGGGACCGGCTTGGGATTGGCAATTGTCGCGCGAGTGGTCGAAACGCACCGCGGCAAAATAAAAATCCGCAGCAAACCCGGCAAAGGCACGACTGTGAGTATCGCGTTTCCGGTTTAGATAAACTCGTTAATCAGGTTCTCGAGGAACTCTTGGCGACCGCTGGTATTCGGCGCAACGTCGCCTTTCTTGAGCATATATTTCTCAAGCGTCTCGAAGTTCGCGCGACCAAGTTCGATGTCCTGGCCGATGTCTCTGTCCCATGACGAGTAGCGGGCTTTAACAAATTCGGCGAGTCGTCCATCTTTGCGAATCGCGGCCGCGATTTTCAGGCCCCGCGCAAAAGCGTCCATGCCGCCGATGTGCGCATAAAACAGATCGTCGACCTCAAAACTTTCGCGACGCACCTTGGCGTCGAAATTGACACCGCCGGTCTTGAGACCGCCAGCGTTGAGAATCGACAACATGCATTGCGTCGTCAGGTAAATATCGGTCGGGAATTGGTCAGTGTCCCAGCCAAGAAGTGCGTCCCCGGTGTTCGCATCGATCGAGCCAAGCGCGTCGGCCGCAGCGGCAACTTCCAATTCGTGCTGCATCGAGTGCCCGGCCAGCGTCGCATGATTGGTCTCGAGGTTGAGCTTAAGATGGTCCTTCAAGCCGTATTCGCGCAGGAAGTTCAGGCACGCCGCCGCATCAGAATCGTATTGGTGCTTGGTCGGTTCTTTCGGCTTCGGTTCGATGTAGAACTGGCCTTTAAACCCGATTTTCTTTTTGTGCTCGACGGCCATGTGCAAAAATTTGGCGAGATGATCTAACTCGCGTTTCATGTTGGTGTTCAGCAAGGTCGAATAACCTTCGCGACCGCCCCAGAAAACGTAACCTTCACCACCGAGATCGTGCGTGACCTCGAGCGCTTTCTTCACCTGCGCCGCAGCGTAAGCGAAAACGTCTGCATTACAGCTCGTCGCAGCTCCATGCGCAAACCGTGGATGCACGAAGAGACAAGCCGTGCCCCAAAGCAAACCGATCCCGGTGCGCTTCTGTTCTTCTTTGAGAACCTTGGCGACTGCATCGAGATTTTTGTTCGTGTCAGTCAGAGTCGCGCCTTCCGGTGCAACGTCACGATCGTGAAACGCGTAAAACGGCGCGCCAAGTTTTTCGATAAACTCAAATGCGACACGCACGCGCTTTTGGGCGTTCTCGACTGAATCCGAGTTGTCATCCCAGGGGCGGAACACGGTCGGACCGCCAAACATATCCGCGCCGCGTCCGCGAAAAGTATGCCAATAAACGACCGAGAACCGTAGGTGGTCGCGCATCGTTTTGCCTTCGACAACCTCGTCGGCGTTGTAATGTTTGAACGCCAAAGGGTTCTTGGACTTCGCACCTTCGTATTGAACCTTCGAAATTTTTGGAAATGCCTCAGACATAAAAAATTGAATGACCGGGCGAGTTTGGGCGCGAGCATTGATTTCCGGCAAGCGAAAACGTTGGCCGCGAGGTGTTCCAATTATTAGGCATGGCACCAATGCTGCACTGTCTCAGTGTTGGAAATATGGCACGACACGCCAAATGAGTTGCAAACGTGAGAAATGGTTTCGCCCGTAATGCAGCTATTGAACGTTGTCGTTGGAAGATGTTGGTTTGGAGATGTTAAAAGCGGATTCACTGGTGCTTCAAACCACGATAAATTGCAGAAATGTCGTTGGCACGGTTCCCGCTTTCTCTCAAGCATGATCGCACGTTTATTACGTCTCAAAAGCAAACGTTCCAGCCGCCGCGTCACGTCGGTGCGCTCCAACAGCTTTCGCCACACTGCCGAACCACAAGCTCATCCGGCCTTCGGATTGCCTGATTCTTACCAGTCATGGCTGAGTGACAACTCGGCCAAAGAAATTGGTGAATTTTATCGCGCCTAAGAACGCGAAACATCCGTATCCGCCGCCAAAGGAGTGTGGGGTACGGGATTTCGCGTTCTGCGGCGCAACGTTTAATCATAGCGCCGTTGGGTAAGTCTCGGGATATTCGCCTTCGTCCCACTGCGACGTTCGTTCCAAAGGTTCCACTGCCTGGGTTTCATCAAAATGGATCACCGCGTCGAATTGCTCTGCGATGTTCGACGAAAAATAGTGGCTCCAACGTTCTGTCTCCGGCCGGTAAATCACACCAATCGCACGTTCCAATAACTCCGGAGCGAGCGCGCGGTAGAGTGTTCGGTTAAGGCGAATCGTTAACAGGAAATTCGGAATTGCGACGTCGTGGAACAATTCTTCGTAACTGTCTTGAAGCGGTTCTCTGACCTGTTTTCGTTCGGCGGGGTCGCCCCAATCTGATGCGGCGGTCACGGTTCCCGTCGCTGTGGTAAAGCCAACGAGCACGGTTTTGTCTCCGTGCCGTTCACGCATCAGTTGGCCGACATTTATCTCCCCGCGATTTGTCATTTGCGTCGCACGCGCATCTCCCAAATGTGAATTGTGCGCCCACACGACGGCTTTCGGAACCTCGCCCTGGCTGCGGAAATGTTCCATCAAGCGATCCAGCGTGTCCACCATGTGGGTGTCGCGCAAGTTCCAGGTGTTGGGACGACCGCGATACATCGCGCGATAATATTTCTCGGCATTCCTGGCAACGAGCGCGTTTTGTTCAGCAAAGAAAAGTTCGTCAGCGGCAGCGCGTCCGTCGCGATTGAGGAGATCCGTCGCGCGCTTCTGCATTTCAACCAATTGCTCCACGACAACATCCTCGCACGAGAGCGATTTGTGTTGGCTCGCGGTCAATCGGTAGGAGTGCGCATCTTCACCAAAGTGTTCGAAGCACGAGTAACGCACGCGCGCTTCCTTGGCCGCTTCGGGATCCATCTTTTGCAAATAACGAATCACCGCGTCGATCGAGGCGTGAAGACTGTAAAGATCCAAACCGTAGACACCGACTTTGCTCCATGCGGGATGGTTCCGCGTCGTCGCATTATGCGCGCGCAACCAACCCATGAACCCGACCATATCGGCGTTGCGCCACATCCAGGTTGGAAAACGTTTGAACTCGCTTAGCGCTTCGTTTGCGGTCTCGTCCTGATCGCCGCCGCGAACGTAACGGTTGACGCGCAATGCATCCGGCCAATCGGCTTCGAGCGCGATGACGTTGAATCCTTTTTCGGTGATGAGCCGTTTGGTGATTTCTGCGCGAGAGTTGTAAAATTCGTGCGTCCCGTGAGTAGACTCGCCGAGCAGCACGAATTGCGCGTCGCCGACCAGCTCAAGGAGCGGATCGTAATCGGTGGATGCGCCGGTAAGGGGAGAAGCGAACTTGCGAACCGTATCAATAGTTCGACGCGAACTGAGCAGGGCCATAAAACCTCCTGCTGAAACCTAAATCGTTTGCGCGGTGCGCAAAGGGCGGTCGTGACACCTATGGCGTCACCGACTTCTCCTCAATGACCTTCTTGCTGATCAACTTTTGCAATTTCGGGCGAATAATAAACGAGCAATAGCCTTGGCTGCCGTGGGTGTTGAAATAGTTCTGATGATAATCCTCCGCTGCGTAGAACTTTT
Organism: Verrucomicrobiales bacterium; assembly: GCA_028293405.1. Classification (GTDB taxonomy): domain Bacteria; phylum Verrucomicrobiota; class Verrucomicrobiia; order Limisphaerales; family Palsa-1400; genus JAICXV01. Next base: position 321 of record JAQGOW010000447.1, on the reverse strand, counting down.
TCAACGGCACAATCTCGGTCACGATCGGATCTTTGAAATTTTTTTGAGCGGCGAATTTTGATTTTTCCGCCGCTTTCTTCTGGTCGTCGTCGGAATAGAGAATGATAGAGCGATACTGGGTGCCGGTGTCATGGCCCTGGCGGTTCAGCGTCGTCGGATCGTGCGCTTCCCAAAAAACTTCGAGCAACTTGTCGTAAGCAATCTGTTTCGGGTCAAATTTAATCTGGATGACTTCGGCGTGGCCGGTATTGCCGTGGCAGACTTGTTCGTAAGTAGGATTCTCCTTGGTGCCCCCAGCGTAGCCGCTCACGACCGATTTCA
>JAQGOW010000421.1 GCA_028293405.1 Verrucomicrobiales bacterium | reverse complement strand
GTTTGTGATGGTCGCACTTCCCGTTGCGGCAATCGTCATCATCGTGTGGCTTTGGAAACGTCGCGTGCCAAGCGGCCCGATTCCGCCGGTGATGCCTCCCAGCACCAAACGAATTTGTCCGCAATGTCGCAGCGAAATGGCGCCAGACGCTCCGCAAGGGTTGTGTCCACAATGCCTGGCGCGGGCGGCATTCGAAACGCAAGCTGCCGGCGCACCGCATCAGCGATCATCAGCACTGCCGATATCAGAAATCGCGAAAGTGTTTCCGCAGTTCGAAATCATCGAACTTCTCGGGCAAGGCGGCATGGGAATGGTTTACAAAGCGCGCCAGCCGCAGCTCGATCGGTTCGTTGCACTGAAGATACTTTCACCGGAACTGAGCCGCGACCCGGCATTCGCGGAACGTTTCACTCGCGAAGCGCGCGCTCTGGCGCGTTTGAATCATCCGAACATCGTCGCCGTTTATGAATCCGGAAAAGCAGGCGACTTCTATTATCTCGTGATGGAGTTCGTGGATGGACTAAACCTTTCCCAAATGCAGTCCGCGAAAAAGCGGCTCGCGCCGGAAGAAGCCTTCGCCATTGTGCCAAAAATTTGTGACGCATTGCAGTATGCTCACGATGAAGGTGTGGTGCATCGCGATATCAAGCCGGCGAATATTCTCATCGATAAAAAAGGCCGGGTGAAAATCGCCGACTTTGGTTTGGCAAAAATGATGGGTCGCGAAATAACAGGTCTTGGCCTGACACAAAGCCGCGGGATGATGGGCACGCCGCAATATATGGCGCCGGAGCAATTAGAAAAGCCGCTCGAAGTGGATCACCGCGCCGACATCTATTCGCTGGGCGTGGTGTTTTACGAGATGCTCACCGGCGAGCTGCCGTTGGGTCGTTTTCCAGTGCCGTCGAAAAGGGTCCAGATCGACGTTCGCCTCGATGAAATTGTTTTGCGCACTTTGGAGAAAGAACCGGAATTGCGATATCAGCAGGCAAGTGAACTGAAGAGCCAGGTGGAAACGGTTGTCAGCACGCCGGGCGCTCAAAGCGAAGCTCCATCGGCTTCGGCGAAGGCTGCCGATGAACCGCGCCCGTGGGGGGCTCAACAGAAGCACGTTTCAGAGCAGAACGCGGAGCGATCGGCGAAGTGGCCAGCCACACCGCAATTTTCCAGGATTGCGATTGTGGGAGTCGTTTGGGCTGCCTTGTTCCTGTTGTTGGTTCCAATTGTTTTAATCCCGCTTTATTGGCACTCGTCGCACGAGGGCGGACAGCCGATGTGGCGGCTTGTGCTGGGTTCGAATTGGGTGCTTGGATTTTTCGCGTTCACAGCGCCGTTCGGAACAACAATATGTGGCTGTGTTGCTATCTCACAAATCCGCCACTCCGCCGGAAAAATCATTGGGCTTGGCCTGGCCGTATTCGATGCGTTGCTCTTCCCCATGCTAGTTGTTGCTGGCGTGATGCTTTTCGGGTGGCTTTTGGTATTTCAATTTTTTGCAATCAGTCCCGCAATGCCTGATTGGCTGAAGAACCCTGGCGGCGATCGCCTTTTAGTGGCGATCTGCGTCGCCGTTGCGATAGTCACTTCAGCGGTCCCTATTATTTTCATCACGCGAAAAGTCTGGCGCAGCGTTCACCAACCCGTTGCACCGTTGGCACCGGTTGCCGCAAAACGCTCTGGAACGACGACTTGATTCGATAAGTATGGGACGTGTTTACGTATGAAGGACACTCGCCATACAACCTCGGCTGTGGCTAAATCGAACCCGAGCCCACACGGGACATTCAATGTATCGCGGCGTCCTCATCGTTTTAGTCGTTTTCGCCACGTTCTGCGCACGCGCACAGGACGCGCTGAATGCCTTTACTAATCGCGCGGATCAAGTGCTGCGGTCGAAGTGGGGGTTTGGGGTGAACGAGATTCCGATTTATTGCAGCACGAATCCACTGGTTCGTTACAACGGCGGTATTCATTGGCTGCTCCAACAAGCGGTCAATGCTTACGACCAAACCAACCACACGGTGGGCGACTTTGATTTTCCGTCGGTGTTTCGGCCGCAATTTGCAGTCGTCACAAATGATCAGTGTGTGGCTGCGCTGATTACGAATTGGGTCGAAGCGGCGGATGATTATCTAAACATCACGGCGCGACCCTTCAAGGCCTCCGGTGACCCAACACTATCGAGTGACGACAATGTATGGGGCATCGGGATGGTTATCGGAGTCAAACCTGCGGTGCCAATCTTTAACGAGTTCGGCTACCTGAACAACTTCAACGTCAGTAGGAAGTTACTGTTTCGTCGGAACCAGCCTGGAACACGACCCTTTGCAACAAATCAAATGTACGTTCTGAGCCTGAGTAATATTTTTGGTTGTTCGGCGCTAAATACATCGACGCAGGCGCTCCCGCGCGATGTGACGATGTATTTTACGAACTCAGCGAACATTCGCCTTGTAAACGAACTTGGCTTAGGGACCACATCGTCGTTCACCAACGGAGCCACGCAGATAATCGTTTGCAATCAATGGCCGAAAAATACTTATGTCGGCACAAACATGTATAAGGTTTTAACAAATACTGTGTTTACGTTGCCGACTTCGGGTTACGTTGAGGGTAAAGGTGTATTTGGGCCGGCCGATAACGCACACTTCGAATTGAACGCCGGATTGCCTGTGCACTCATGGTTTGTGGAAGTGACGAACCGTGTTGTTTACGCCCTCATCGACAACGTATCCGGGCGTATGTTGGATTTTGTTAATTACGATCAGTTCGGAACATCGGTGGAGATGATGCAAAGGCTCCAAACGTTGCAATTATCTTATCTATCTCCATGGCAAACCAACGGAGCAAATTCGTCTCTTTTTTCGCCAGCGTCTATTGGCGTGCTGAACCAAATTTCGGTTGTAACGAACTCAACGCGCACTGCGGATTATATACCTCAACCGGGGGCAAGTTCTTACCTAACGGCATTCCTTAATGGCACAGATAACACATCAGCCACGTTGATGGAATGTCCGTATCAGCCGTCGGCAACGGTCCAGCAAACCACGAAGTGGTGGGTTGCTACTGCGTTTCCCGTTGGGCTGGAGGTGATGTCGCCGGGTGACCGCTGCACCATTGATGAAATGGCTTCAGCGACTTCCTTTCTGGCCCATATTCCGATCGGAAACATTGCGTCACTTAATTTGACGCAGAATTCCGGCAACTGGCAGGGAATTCAAATTACCCAAATTACCTCGGATTCGAACAACTTAAGTTTGCAATTCAATTCCTACACGGATGGACAATATGGGATCTGGAGTTCGCCCAACCTTCTGAACTGGGGATTTGTTGGGGTTGCGGCAAAGTTGACGAACAACGTGTATGGATTTTCGGGCGTGGCGAATGGGGCGGCTGCGACTTTGTACTTTCAAGCGCGTAAGTTTTAGAGGTGATCGTCGCGTGGGACGGGAATGCATGTAAACTTGCGCTACGAGGGACTCTGGGCGGTGATGGGGAGGCGGACTTTGAAGCGGGTTTCTCCGGGTCGGGATTCGAATTCGATTTCGCCGCGGTGACGATCGGCAACGATTCGATTGCTGATCACCAGTCCAAGGCCGGTGCCGGTGCCGACTGATTTGGTCGTGAAGAAGGGTTCGAAGATGCGGGCCTGAATGTCGGGCGGAATTCCCCTGCCGTTGTCCACAATTTCTACAACGATTTGATCGTCTTCCTGATAGGTGGCGACGCAGATTTTGCCGGTGCCTTCGACTGCGTAGATGGCGTTATCAATTAGGTTGGTCCAAACCTGGTTGAGTTCGCTTCCGTAAGCCATGAGGTGCGGGATCGAGCGGTCAAAGTTGCGCTCGACGGTGGCGTTTTTGAGTTTGTGGCCGAGCATGGTCAGGGTGTTCTCGATGCCTTCATGGATGTCGATCTCCTGCATCGGTGACTGGTCCATGTAGGAATAGGATTTGACGGCTTTAACCAATTCAGCCACGCGGCCTGTGCTTTCCTGCATTTCGCGCAGGAGTGCCTGGGTGCTCAAGCGGGCTTCGAGCCAACCGAGGGCGTTGACGCGGGCGGGTTCGGGAATTTTTTCGATCAATTGTTCCAGCCACGGCAAATCGATTCCGGCGTTGACGAAGGCAGGCGCGACGTCCCAGCCGTTGGCAATTCCGTGCGACTCCAGCCACGCGCCGATTTCGTCGGAGCGATCGCTTCTTACGAGGTGATCGAGCGGTGGAGGTTTTCGCGCGGCGGCATCCGTGGAGGCATCGACGAGAGCATGCCAGTGGGTCGGCGACAAGGAACTGCTCAGGCCGCAAAGGTAGGATTGAAGTCGGTCGGTCGTTTCCTGAAGCTGAGCGGCGGCTCGACGGGCGGCGGTTGCCGGGTTGTTCAGTTCGTGGGCGAGACCGGCGGCCATTGTTCCCAACGAAATAAGTTTTTCCCGTTGCAGCACGTAACCTTCCATGTTCCGCAAGCGACTTGCAGCGGAGCGGAAAATCTTGCGGGCGACGGACGGACAGGCTGTGAGCATTTTCCAGAAACCTTCCGGGTCCAATTGGAAGACACGAGAAGCTTTGAGGACACGCACAGTGGAAAGCCATGGGATATCTAGCAGGAGCATGAGTTCGCCGATGTGGTCGCCAGGTTTTTGGACGGCCATGAGGATGGCCTGGTGTTCGTAATTGCGAATG
>JAQGOW010000416.1 GCA_028293405.1 Verrucomicrobiales bacterium | reverse complement strand
CGATTCTCCGCCGTGACCACGATGGTCTGGAGATTGGTCCCGACATTCAACGCGCTGTTCCCACTAGCAGCACCGGAAACGACCGTCACACCGTTGACGGTGATCGTGGCATTCGATTGCGCCACCGTCGGCGACACGGAAAAATTGGTGACCGCATAGGCCACGTTGACGGTGTAGCTGGTCGTATTGCCGGAGAAGATCGGCGTCAGTGCGCCCACAGACGGAACGATACCTGCCAGGCTGGCATTGGTGCTTTGCGGGATGGTAGTAATGCTCAGGTTGTCAATCCGATGACCTTCGGTCGCCCCACCACAACGCGCGCCGAGCAGAAACCGGAAGCCCGGCTGGGGAACGAACCCGCCCAATTGCACGGCGGTAAGGCTGATAGTCTGCCCGCGATAATTGAAAGTCGCGCCGCTGACCCGGTCATACGAAATGGTCATGGGATCCGTGCTGCCATTGCCCACGTCGGTGTAAGGCGTGGAGACGGCCAACCCCGCGCTGTTCATCCCCAGGCTCGTCCGGTTGACAGTGTAAGTCTGGAAACGGAAATTCAGTCCTGCCCCGACGCCTAATTCATAATTGGCATACCCGTTGGGATAATTGGTCGGGTTGCCGAAATTCAAGCTGAGACCGTCCCCGCCCAAATCGCCCCCGCTGTAAATATACAGATCGAACGTGACGGTAAATGACTGTATCGCCACGCCTGGATCAAGATCGTTGACCAGGAGCGTGCCGTAGGTACTGGCTGCCTTGGGCGTCAGTTCGAGGAGCGTGCCTCCGACAATGGCTGCGCTGCCACCGGTTACTGTGGAGCCGATGCCCGAAGAAAAGTTATTGGTATAACCGCCGGCAAAACCGTTCTGCCCGCTCAGAATGAGCCCAACCGCCAGGACCAGTACGCGGACAAAGGAGGCGCGGAGAAACGTAATTTTCATGATTGCATGGCCGCGAACACCGCGTTGAACACCCAGGTCGTCATGATTGAGGTTCACGGCCACGAACCCGAGATGATGAAGACAATGTGATTGATAGTAAGGGTCAGACGTAAATTGACAAGGCTTCACAGGTCCGACATCCACGTGGTCGTAATTGGGCGCTAACGGAATTGTCACCGGTTCGGGCGAAGGCAGATGGACAAATCAAATGTTTTTTTAAACCGATACCGGAACGTCCGGCTCGCTCAACCGGTACAACTCGATATCATCCGATACCCGAAGGTGCCGCAACAGCGAAGTTCGATGAGCACACCTGTGGTGTGATCTTCGTTCGTGTTTTTGTCGCGGTTTTCATGGCGCATTGGTTCCAGGTTCATGTTTTTCAAAAGCTCCGGCTTGGGAGCATTGTCTCGCCCTACTCATGGGTTGTGTAGTAGTTTAATGTGAAGTTACGGCGTGTCAACATTAGAAGCGCTTGAAAAGAACGATGGATCTGGTTTGATGCTTAAAACGCTGCAGTCGTGTTTGCAGCATTCGCACGGACCATGACGCGTAAAGGTTTGCGCACGTTGACTCCCGTTAACCATTCGCTACTCTTTCTCGACCAACTCCACCATGACAACTACAGAAGGATGGAAAAGTTTTCTCAGCCAACACGCCTCCGCCGTTAACGCCACGCAATGGCCGGGGGCTCCCGCCGCGGCTCTCGATCAAATCGTCCAAACCGAAACGCGCCTCGGGATCCAGCTACCTCCCTCATACCGCAGTTTTCTTCAAGCATCGAACGGCTGGACGCAAGCATCGCGCTCCGTCCCAATTCTTCTGCCGATCGAAAAAATCCAATGGTTCCGCAAAGCTCATCGCGAATGGATTCAGGCATATCAATTCTCTCCAGCGCTCGACCTTCCGGAATCTGAGTATTTCGATTACGCAAACGCGGACTCAATCCAATTTCACCCTAAACACCTTCAACATACCCTTAGCATCAGCGAAATCGGTGACGACGGCGTCATCCTGCTCAACCCAATGGTCGTCTGGCCCGACGGCGAATGGGAAACCTGGTTCTTCGCCAACTGGCTTCCCGGTGCCCAGCGCTTTCGTTCCTTCGCGGACTGGTTTGAGCACGAACACGCCGACCTCGCTGGTGGTGAGTTCGCGCACGACGTAAAACCAGGCGAACTCCCCATCGTTTACCTCGATCCACCCTCCAAGCCGCAACGGCGAATTCGTCCGCGCGAGAAAGTCCACGACTTCAAAACTGTCATCAAAAGTTTGAAGTCGGAAAATCCGAGAACCCGTCAGACCGCAGCCAAGCGCTTGGGCCGCATTCGCACAGTCGAATCCTTCCAAACCCTGTGCGACCTCCTCAAAACAGAACAAGACCATTACGTTCGGATGGAAATCATCGAAAGCATCGGCCGAGCCGGCCGAGAAAGCGCAGTGGATTTCTTGAGCTCGTGGACCGACGACGAAGAGCTTGGGTCGAACGCCGCGCATGCGATTGCGACCATGACGTCGGAAAAAGCTGCGACCGCCTCACTGCGTCTTCTTGCGGCTGGGCATCAACATGCTCCGGTGGTGGCCTACCCATTGAGCCAACGTTGCGAAAACCGCGCCATACCTCAACTGGTTCAACTGATGACCCACCCGGATTCCGGCCCACAACATTTCCATCTTTATTGGGGCGACGCCATCGCCGAGTTTGGCAACGTCGAAGCATTTGAAGCTTTGCTACCTTTTGCCACGCATCCTGACATCAAGATCCGAACCAGTGCATTCAGAGGCATCGGCCTCCTCGCATTCGCTGCAAAAAAAGCCGTGATCAAATCCAGTGCTCGCGAACTCCTCGAACGCTCGCTTCAAACGGAAACCGACTCCGCCCTTCGTGAAGCCATCCAAAGATCCCTCGACATACTCCCGAAGCGCGGCGGCAAGATCTAGCGAATGCCTTTGTCGATCTGTCGCGCGCCGGCTTCGGCCAAAAGCTGTCGAAACCGACGTTCGAATGCCCGGCTGATTCTAATCATGTCTAAGGTGCCATTTCTTTCAGGAGCGGGGAACATCAGAGTTCCACCGAAACACGTGAAGAGGACGGTGATCCACCCTTACGCTTGTAATACAGCACAGTGTCAACATTCCGTTTGACTGCGTACGATGATGCTACCGTTAGGGCATAGTAGAGGAAAATATTTTCGTCTTCGAAGATTGTGTCTTTGCGTTCAAATCCGGGTGTTAGACATACGTGGTAAATCGACGCGAGATCGTTGGCTTCGTCGGAGCCGATTTCCTGCAACTCGACGAGAATGTATTCCAAGGGAATAATTTTTGTTTTCGCTTGGTCGCTGGAGCTAAATAAGAGCGTCCGAACTCTTTCTTCGAACAAATCGTTTGCGTAGTAACAGAGATCTGAAAACGACCATGTTAGCTGTGGAGAATCAATCCATGCTGCAAAATCGTCATATGCGATCGGTATTGACACGAACGGCTTCAGTCTTGTTGAGGTTTCTAGTTCTCGTTTGGCTACCTTCTTTATCCAATCCGGATATGATGACTCCAGCGATGGGCTAACTGATCGCACGTCACGAAATCGCTGCCAGTCAGACAGTGAGAGATGCGGATGAGC
>JAQGOW010000385.1 GCA_028293405.1 Verrucomicrobiales bacterium | reverse complement strand
TGTCGTAGATGGTCAGGGCGGCTACGGAAACGGCGGTGAGCGCTTCCATTTCGATTCCAGTTTGAGCGGCGATTTTTGCCGACCCAGTAATAATGATGCGATCGCGTTTAACGGCAAATTGCACTTCGCAATGAGTGAGGGGGAGAGGGTGGCAGAGTGGGATCAGTTCGCCGGTTTTTTTGGCGGCGCTGATTCCAGCGATGCGTGCGACGGCCAAGACGTTTCCTTTGGCGATTTGATCACGTTGAATGGCGCGAATAGTAGCGGGTTGGAGAATGATTTCGCCAGATGCAGTAGCTTCGCGCAAGACGATCGGTTTTGCCGACACGTCGACCATGCTCGCTTCGCCGCGCGAATTGATGTGAGTCAATCTAGCCATTGATTAACCATCTTTTTCCGCATTGCGCGCAACGTCAAGCGAAGCCATGCTTTGAATATGGAACTGGTAACCGTTTTCTCCACGCTAAATCCGGCGGAAGCGGACTTGATCCGCGCCCGCCTGGAACTCGCCGAATTCGATGTCTCTATTAAGAATGAGGATTCTGCCGCGGCCTGGGGCGGAGGAATTACGTCGGGCGGACTTTTCGTCCAAGTGCCCGATGATCAAGCCGTCGATGCCAAAGCACTGCTCGATTCCCCTGAGGAAGCGCCCGCTGATGCTGGTGTGCAGTAATAGATGGTTTTGTGACCCCCGCAAAACAGAATTACCAGCGTAAGCTGAAGGTGTTGGCGCGTTCACTTGGGCGCGGCGAGTTGTCGTTCGACCCTGAAGTGCGCAAACAAAATTCCGGCGACAAATGGTTTGCGAGTCATTTGCCGGATGCGGTTGCCTTCCCGAAAAGCACGGAGTCGGTTTCGCAGATTCTTAAGTTCGCTTCAAAGAATAACATTCCGGTGACCGCGCGTGGCGCTGGCTTTGGATACGTTGGTGGTGCGGTTCCTGAGTTCGGTGGGATTGCTCTGTCGTTGAATCGGATGAATCGCATCAAGGAAATCAATGCAGGCGATTTCGTCGCCGTGGTTGAACCTGGAGTGATTCTCAAAACGTTGCAGGACGCCGTCGAGAAGCAAGGGTTGTATTATCCACCAGATCCGGCGAGTCGCGCTGATGCAAGTGTTGGCGGGACGGTCGCGACCAATGCGGGTGGACCGCGTTGTTTGAAATACGGCGTGACGCGCGATTATGTGCTCGGGCTCGAAGTGGTGCTGGCTGATGGATCAATTGCGCGAATTGGCGGGCGCACGCATAAGAACAAAACCGGTTTTGACCTGACGCGGTTGTTTGTGGGTTCGGAAGGAATGTTGGGGGTGATTACCGAAGCGACGTTGAAACTGATTCCGTTGCCGCCATATAGAGCGTTGATTGGTGCCGGATTCGATTCGATGAAAAGTGCGGCACGCGCGATTCGCGCGATTTTTGCTGCTGGATTTTTGCCGTGCGCATTGGAGGTGGCAGACAAGTTTACGTTGGCGGCGGCTCGCAAACGGACCGGCAGTAAAAAGCTGGAGGGTTGTGATGCGATGATTTTGGTCGAACTCGACGGGCAACAGAAGTCAGTAGCGGCGGAGTTGTCTTCGCTGGAAAAAATTGTGCGGAGCTTTGATCCGGTGATGTTGCAAAAAGCGCTCGGAGCTGACGAGGTCGAGAAGCTTTGGGGTTTGCGCCGGGAATTCTCTTACTCACTTCGAGATACCGGGTTGATCAAGCTGAACCAAGATATTGTGGTCCCGCGAGGTCGGTTAGAGGAGCTGTTTCAATTTGCGGAGCGGTTGCAGAAAAAGTACGACGTGCCGGTGGCGTGTTTCGGGCATGCCGGTGACGGCAATATTCATTGCAATGTCATGTACGACCCGAAGTGGCCGAACATCGAGCAACGCACGCAGGATGCGTTGGATGATTTGTTCCGGGAAGTGCTCGCGATGGGTGGATCGATTACGGGCGAGCATGGAATTGGGTTGGCGAAAAAACGATGGTGGCCGCTGGCGACTTCGAAGGAAGTGCGGGCGATGCATAAGAACATCAAGGCGGCGTTGGATCCTAAGGGGTTGTTGAATCCTGGGAAGTTTGTGTAACACAAAAGCCGGACCAAGTTTCAACCACCACGCAGCACGAAAACGGGATTAACCACAGAGTCACAGAGGCACGGAGAAGGGATAAAGAGAGAAGAACGCGAAGTCATCACGTTCCACACTCTGCGTTTCTTAATTTCTTCTGCGGAACGAGACGGCGGTTAGAAAATCAAAAAACCCATCCGGCTTGCGCCAGATGGGTTGTTAAATTGAAACCAGAGGTTCCGTTTAGCCGCGGTATCCACCGCCGCCACCGCCGCGACGCTCTCCACGGTCGCCGCCGCCGCCGCCACCGCCGCGATAGCCACCGCCACCACCGCCGCCGCCGCCACCACCACGGTAACCACCACCACCACCGCCGCCGCCACTTGGGCGATCTTCACGGGGACGGGCTTCGTTAACCGTCAGAGCACGGCCTTGGAAGTCCTTGGAGTGGAACATTTGGACGGCCTTTTCGGCATCTTCTTGAGACGCCATTTCGATGAATGCAAAACCGCGGGAGCGGCCAGTCATGCGATCTTGCATTATGTTAACAGACACCACGACGCCGGCTTGCGCGAAATGATCTTGCAGGTCGTTTTCAGTTGCGGTGAAGGTGAGGTTTCCGACGAATAGTTTAGCAGGCATATACTTCTAACTTTACCCTGGTTTTTTTGTCTCTTGTCGGCCACTCGGCGCTGAAAGCCCAAAGCGAACGAACCGACGTTCCGTTCCAGGAATAAGGAAACTCTATTGACAACCATACAATGCATGCAACGAAAAAGGTTTGGAAAATTGAGGGGCTAAATTTGCTACATTGGCATAGGAGAAACCAGTACGACAAATTCGCCTTTGATGGAGCGCTTTTGCATCTGATCGAGCAGGTCGCGCGGAGTGCCGCGGATAAATTCTTCGAATTTTTTGGTGATTTCGCGCGCAAGCACGACCTGGCGATCGGGATAAATGTCGACGAGTTCTTCGAGCATCTTGATGACGCGATAGGGTGATTCGTAGAAGATGAGGGTGCCGGGAATAATTTTTAGTTTTTCCAGAAGGTTGCGGCGCTGACCGGATTTGTGCGGCAGGAAACCGACGAAATGAAATTCATCGCAGGGAAGTCCGCTCGCGGTTAGGCCGGCGACGAGAGCGCATGGGCCGGGGATCGGCTCAACTTTGAACCCAGCGGCGACGGCTGCTTTGACGACGCGCTCGCCCGGATCACTGATGCCGGGCGTGCCGGCGTCGGTGCAGAGAGCGACTTTTTCGCCGCGAGCGAGACGTTGGAGAATGTCCTCACTGCGTTTGGCTTCGTTGAATTGAAAGTAGCTGAGGAGCGGCTTGGAAATTTCAAAGTGCTTCAGTAGTTGGCCGGTGCGACGGGTGTCTTCGGCGGCAACGACGTCGCACTCCTTCAGCACGCGCAGGGCGCGCAAGGTGATGTCTTCCAGATTGCCGATTGGTGTCGCGACCAAATATAGAGTGCTCATGATTAATCGCCCCACATGGGCCGGTCGGGCTCGATGTGACTCACGTCGTAGCCTTTAAAATACGATAGCAAAGGTTTCAAATACTCTGCATCGCCGTCCGGCGCAAACACGACGTGCGCGGCATCGATGTCGGCGCGGTTATAGATCCATTCGGTTTTTGGGTTGTGCTTCGGCGCGTAGTGAATGAGCACGAGTTGTTTGTTGGGCAATTTGTTGAGCGCCGCGATCATGTCGGCGCGTTTGTATTGCCACTGGGTGTTTTGGTCTTTCCACAAACGCGTGGTGAACATTGTTAAGCCGAGCAGACACAAACCGATGAATAACATGCGAGCGAGCAGGCGGGTGCGCTCGATTGTGTGGAGTTGAGTGAATCCGAAAAGGACGAGTGCGATAAATAACGGAAGGATCGGTGCGGAGTAGTGGGGTTGGGCCCAGAAGGAGCTGCACAGCGTGAGGGTGACGAGCGCGATGAACATGAATAGGCAAATGCGCAACGGCCGAGTGCGCCAAAGGAACGACGCGGGGATGAGCATCAACGCAAGCAAGCCATGGAGAAAATAGCGGTCGTATAATTTTAGTTTTGGCCAGAGGCCGCGGATAAATCCACTGAACGAGCGTTGCATGTTGGCGTCGCGCTTTTCGTCGTCGTAGAAGCCATTGATTTCCGCGCGATGATTGCGATCGTTCTGAGGATCGGCTTGCCAGATGAAGAGGGCATTGCGGCTGTAGGTTTTTTCGTAGACGGCGTAGGGAGGCTTGAGCGGGTGGCCGGTGACGCGCTCATTATATATTAGATCGAAAGTGATGAAGGGGATTGCGCCGATTAAAACCGGAGCGGCGAAACGGATGAGGGCGTTGAGCCTGGCAGTTTTCCAGAATGACCAAAGACAAACGACGCCGGCGACGGCACAGAGCGCCGCGCCTTCGAATGGTCTTGTGACGGCGAGCAATCCAGCGCCGACGCCGATGGCGATGCTGGCGGTCGGTGTGATGTTTTTGAGCGTGCGAAACATTCCGCCGAGCACGAGTGCGCCGCCGAACATAGGCACGCAGCCGCCCCAAAAACTCCAATTCCACCAGAGCACTTGAGCGTTTAGCGCGGCAAGCGCTGCACCGGCGAGCGCCCAGCCCGGTGCGAATAGTGCGCGTAACATCCAGAACAACGCAGCGATCGCGAGGGCCGTAGAGATCCAGGCGCCGAGGATTGGGTTACAAATGATTTGGCCGAGTGCGAGGAATAAGCCTTGGCCGGGTTGATATTTGGAGGCGTAGGTCGGTTGTTGCAAAACGTGAAACGTTTCGAAATAACGCCAGAGCGGGTGAGTTGGATTGGCGAGGTGGCCGTGCGCGAAGGTGTCGGATTGTAAGAGGTAGCTGAACTCGTCGTGGATGCGTGGTTGGGGCAGGCGATAGATCGAGGTGAGCGCGATGCTGAATATAAATATCGCGAGACCGATCCACAACGTGGCCCAACGGCTGTTTGCAAAACGTGCGCAGCGAGCTTCAACCGTTTCAAAAAAGCGCTGGCCAAAATAAGGACGGACCAGTGCAACGATGCAAATGGCCGCAAGTATCAGGAACGCTTTCATCTCTGAGTAGTGAACAGTAATCAGTAATCAGTCGTCAGTTACAACTGTTTACTGGCTTCGAGCACTCGCTCGAGAATCACGTCTGCAATGTGCGGCTCGGTGCCGACAGCTCGGGTATACCAAACCATCTTTCCTTTTTTTTCGGATGGGTTGCGCCAAGTCGGTTGCCCGGTTTTGAGCCGCTCCTGCACGAGGCGTTTTGGTTCGCCCAACATTTCAGGGATGTCTTCGACGGTGTGCATGCCGTCGCTGATGAAAAAGGGGACGACGATGATGTTCTTTTTTGCGGCGAGCATGTAGCAGTCGGCTATGCGCGGGTCTTCTTCGATGAAGATAGGATGAACGTCGTTGTAGATGTTCATGGCTGCAATCAACTCGACCTGACGATCAATGGCTTTTCGCGAGTTGTCGTTGGCGGTTGTGCCATGGCCGGCGATGAACAGGGACGTGTCCTTCGGTTTCGGCGCGCGAGGGAAGGGGAATTGTTCGACGATTTCCTTCGCTCGGCCGAGTAGGGCGTTGGTCATGCTCTCGTCCGTGCCGATCGGGCGACAGTAATATAAAGTTTGTGCGCCGCGTTTTTGGACGCGGTTGAAATCTGTTTGTCCTTTTTGTCGCAAGCCGAGTTTTTCAGGAATGGCTTCTTCGCTGAAGTAACCTTCGCTGATGAGGAGCGGAACAACAAAGACGCGCGGAGCGGTAATCCGATTGACGACGGCATCGACGAACGGCTCTTCTTTCCACAACGCAGGGGCAACTTGCGCGAAGATTTTGCGGCGGCGTAACTCTTCGACATGCTGATGGACGGGTGCTGCCGATCCGGCGTTCACGGTGGAGCCGTGACCAACAATAACAAGGGTGGCGTCTGAATACAGTTCGGGCACGACGATCAGGCGCTGAAACTTTCGCCGCAGGAACAGCTGCTTGCGGCGTTCGGATTTTTTACTTTGAACCCGCCGTCCTGCAACGCGTCGATGTAGTCGAGCTCGCTGCCGGTGACGTAAAGTGCGCTCTTGGGATCGACTACGACTCTGATACCACCGCTTTCGACGAGGATGTCGCGGTTCGCGGGTTGATCCTGCAGATCCATTTTATACTGCAAACCCGAGCAACCGCCGCCGATGACAGCCACGCGCAAGACGCCGTTGGGCCGGCCCTGGCGTTGCAAAAGTGAACCAACTTTTTTCGCGGCGCTCTCGGATACCTTGATGAGGCGTTCGTCGCCAACACGGATGGTTGGCTGAGCGGCGCTTTTGTTGGTGGTGTTCGGAACGGGCGCGATCATTCGTCTACACAATAAGAGCGCGGCGGGTGGGGGTCAATGCTGCCCGCTAGGCTGCTTCTGCGGTTTCGACTTCGATTCGTTCGGGCTCTGCGTAGCGAGGTTTGGCGCGTTGAGCTTTGGCCTGTTTGCGCCAGGTTTCGATGCGTGCCGTGAGCGCGAGCAGGATCAACCACAGCATCAAGTTGCGTGGCTGCGTGAGCACGCGTTCGAGCAGGCTTTGTAAATAATTGCACGAGCAACCGATGCCGATGCCAACGCTGATCACGCCGAGAAAGTGATTGCGGAAAAAGAGCGCCGCACGGGCGTTGAGGTAGAGGAAATACGCGATGAGAATTAGATAGCTGATGTAGCCGGGGTATCCGGTTTCGGACAGCAGCAGGTAATAATGGCTCTCGACGATTCCTTTGGAGGTGTCGACTTCTTTGAACTCATTGTGGTCTTTGAAATATTGGTCGATGAGACTGCCGTAGGGATACGGCGGGTTGATGAGCACGCCGAAATTATTCCAACCGCCGCCGAGCGGATAATCGCGAAGCATTTCGCGCGAGGCAATGTTGAGCATGCGGCGCGTTTCGGAACTGTCTTTGTTGTAGGTGTCGTTGAAGCGATTGATGATCGTCTGTAGCGAGGCGGCAATGCCGACGCAAACAATGGCCGCCAAACCTGCGATCACCAAAAGACGTCGAATCGTGATTTTGTCGAGTAACCCCAATCCCATGACTGCCAGTGTGCCAATCGCGAAAGCGACAAGGCCACCGCGCGACAATGTGCATTCGACAATCCAAGCCGCTGCGCAAAATCCCAATAGGTAAAGTGTGGAACGTTTTTGCTTTGGGCCGACGCCTGCGCTTAACAGAACCACGCCGATGAGAATTGCATACATTGACAGGGGATTTTGATGCTCGAAGGTGCCGATCACCTGGTAGAGGTGGTCGACGTATTTTAATTTTAAACAGACGATCAGTTCCCAAAACAGCACGAAACAAAAGGTCGTTAAGAACCAGCGAACGCGTTCGGTGTTTTGCAGATAATTGTAAGTAGCGACAAAAATGACGATGACTTCCGATGCCTTCACAGCGGCCATGACAACGTATTCGGGATGCGGCGCGTTGATGATTGAGACAAAGCTCAGGCAAATGTTAGCGATGTAAAAAATCAGTCCCGGCGGCAGCCAGCGGAAGCGGCGGGGTGATTCGAGAAAATTTGCGACAATCAAAGCGCCAGCCAAGGCTTCGTTGAAATAGAAGTGGTAGCCGCGAGCAGTCCCGCGGTAAGTCGGATGGAAATCAATGGTCAGCCCCCACTCCGCTGGTCCGAGAAATCCTGAGATCGTCATGAAACACATGACGAAGAAAATCCAATCCTGAATCTTCGTGCGGCCCTTGATTACAACGCCGAGCAGCGGCGCAAAAACAAAGTAGGCGAAGAACAGAACACAAATTTTGATAAAATCTATAGCTTCCAAACTGTCCAATGCTAAGCCGCTTCAAATGCTTTGAAATCGGGGCAACCTGCGAATCATTGTTCAGCGTCGGCATGAGTGGGTGGGGGCAATGCACGCACCGAACAAACAGCCTGTGACCCGATGGTCAATGAACGCCGTTACGCGCTTAATGGATGGACACATTGGTGCCCGATTTAGGGTCTGGAAGGTTGTTGTCATGATGCAAGTCGCTCACGTATTGCGAAAATACGATCCCCGCGAATGGGGCGGAACGGAAACAGCGGTAAAACGGCTTTGCGACGGCTTGCGCGTCCACGAGGTCACCAGTATCGCGTATGCGCCGCGGCTTACGGGTCTGGTTCGCAGCGATCCGTTGGCTGGCGCGGGTCATCGCGTTAAACGCTTCAACGGAATTGTCCCAGTTTGGGGGATCGACGCTGAGCAACGCCGGGCTCTCATTGCAATGGGTGGGAATCTGATTTCGTTTGACCTCATCTGGCAATTGTTGCGTGAACCAAAAATCGATTTGATCCATGCGCACACACAAAATCGTCTTGGCGGAACGGCCCTGACGATTGCGCGCGCTCGCAATCTTCCGCTGGTTGCTTCCATTCACGGTGGCGTGCTTGATTTACCTGCAACTGCAAAAGCGCATCTCGCTGAGCCGCTGAGTGGTGGTTACGAATGGGGAAAATTTTTTGGTGCGTTTTTGCGCTCGCGCAAAGTGCTTGAGCAAGCGGATGCCATTTTGACGTGTAATCGCAATGAAGCGCGAATGCTCAGGGAGAAATATCCGAACCAACGGGTGATCGTACAACCACACGGGATTCCAGCGGATGATTACATGCACGATCATCGGGCGGATGCGTTAGCTGCATTTCCCGGTATCGTGGGCAAGCGCGTGTTGTTGATGGTGGGACGCATCGACACGGTGAAAAACCAAAGTTGGGTGGTCGAGCAGGCTCCATGCATTTTTCAACGTTATCCCGACACTGTTTTGGTCATGGCCGGCGCGAGCACCGATGACGCTTATCTCGCGAGTATCCAGGCAAAGATCAAGCAGCTTGGGTTGCAGAATAATATCATCATGACTGGCGGACTCCCGCCGCAGGATCGGCGATTGATTGGATTATTTCAGCAGGCAGTGGCGTTGGTGTTGCCGTCGATTTCGGAACCGTTTGGCTTGGTCATTTTGGAATCATGGGCTTGTGGCACGCCGGTGATTTCGAGTCGCACTTCTGGTGCGAGTGAATTGATTCAACGCGGCGAGAACGGTTGGTTGTTTGATCTTTCCGACCCGACCGGTTTTCACGAATCACTTCATCAGGCGCTGACGAGACCGGAAGCGACGAAACGCGCGGGTCAACTTGGACGCGAACGCGTTCGCGCTGAGTATGATTCGGTCGTCGTCGCGGGACAGGTGAAGCATTTGTATGAGGAATTAATCGAACAAAAACGTGGCGCACGCGTGACGCCACGGCTTCGGGAGGAGCGCGCATGAAATATGTGATTATTCGTGACGATGACACAAACGCGCTCATGCCCGTCGAATATCTCGAGCGCCTGTATCGACCATTCATCCAACGTAATTTGCCGGTGAACCTTGCGGTCATTCCGAACGTTTCGACGCAAGCGAGCTACGCGCCGGGTCGCCTGGAAAAATTTCTCATCGCGTATCGCGGGAACGAGAAGGGCTGTGTGCCAATCGGAACCAATGCCGAGTTGCTGCGATACCTGCGCTGCTTTCCACAATACAATTTCGTCCAGCACGGCTCGCGTCATGAATTCGTGGGCAACCATTATGAGTTCGATCATGACGACCGCGCAGAAATTGCTAGGCGCCTGGATGATGGGATTAAATTTTTTGAGCAGGCTGGGTTGGGACGTCCGCGAGGATTCGTTGCTCCTTACGATCAACTATCGCGCGTGAGCATGGAAGAAGTGGCGAAACGATTCGAAGTAGTTTCGACTGGTTGGTTCGAACTCGGCCGCATTCCTCCTGCCTGGTGGCCCAAATATGCCGTTAAAAAAATGAGCGGTGCCGCGCACTGGCGCGTCGGCAACACGACATTGCTGTCGCATCCCGGCTGCCATTTGTCCTATCACCGCTCTTACAGTCTAATGTTGCAGGAAATCGAACGCAGCATCGAGAGCCGCACACTGACGGTGCTGGTGACGCATTGGTGGGAATATTTCCGCGACGGTCGGGCCGATGACGCATTCATCGATGTGCTCCATCGCACTGCCGATTACCTCGCCAGCCGCGAATATCTAAAAGTTGTCTCGTTCAACGACGTTGCAGATAGAAAAGTTGCCCTCAACTGATCGCCGAAAATTTATGAAAACCGAAATCCTCGACATTTTGCGATGCCCGCAATGCAATTCCAAATTCACGCTGCGCGTCGACCAGCGAGTGGGTGAAGAAATTCGCGCCGGCCAAATTGTTTGCAACGGCCACCCTCAGTTCGGTGGTGGAATGCTTAGTCACCATTACGATGTTGAAGATGGCATAATTCGCTTTTGCCAAGGCTTCTCCGCAGAAATCGTGCAAAAGGAAATCGAGTACGAGAACACCACGTATCACGGTAGCGATCGTCTCACCGACCCGAAGCTCATCGCCGGTTTTCCCGACACATTAACCGAGCTTTGGCCGCACACCGCCCATTTTGGGCCTGACTTCCGAGAGCTGATCGATCGCATCGATGTGCGTCCGGGTGACTGGGTGCTCGACATCGGCACTGGTCCTTGTTGGAGCAGTCGCCTGCTCGCCCAACGCGGCGCTCGCGTGATTGCACTCGACGTCAATGAAGCAAATTTCTACGGGCTGAAAACGTCGGACATTTTGTTTTCCGCGCACAACGTCTATTTCGAGCGCGTGTTGGAAAGTATGACGCACCTGCCGTTTGGCGACGGCACGATTGATCGCATCACGTTCAATGCGTCGTTCCATCACACGCCCGATCATGACCGCACGTTGGCCGAATGTTTCCGCGTGCTGAAGCCCCATGGCATGATCGCCATGGTGAATGAAGAATTCGGTTCGCTACGCCAACGGCTGTTCTGTCCTGAATCGACCAGTGACACTGGTTCACATCATCGCATCGAATACGCGGAATTCGACGCGTCAGTGAAAAAGGCAGGTTTCGAAGCAGAATTCTACGTCGCCGAACACGTTCGCAAAAAACTGAACACGAAGTTTTCGGTCGTGGGCGATTTAGTGGTGCACGCGATCGAAAGCGTGCCATTGGCCCTCAAACAATTGAATTCGGCTCTGATCGTTCTCAAAAAACAACGGTCCCGACGCAGTTACATCGCGCCGATTGAACAGTTGCACGTCGAGAGTGGGACCGTGCCGATGGGAGCTTTGCAAAGTCACGCATGATAAAAGCAATTCAACCAAGTCCGTCTGTATTGTCGTTCCGTGCGTTGCGCGATGCCACCACCGGTCCGTCGGCTGATCACAGCCACACGCTGCCGCCCACGACTCCGCCGGGCGTCGAGAAGGAACGGCAAGTTCAGCCGAACAGCTCTGAAGACGGGAAGCCGTTGGTGGCCGCGCCGATTGTTATACTTGGTGTGCCGTTCGATAACGTGACGACCGCGCAAACGGTGTCGTTGATAGAGGACATGGTCGAATCGCGTGAGCCGCATCAATTGGTCACGGCCAATGTTGATTTCCTTGTTCAATCACTGCACGACGTGGAATTGCATCGGATCCTCACCGATGCACACATGGTGTTGTGCGATGGCATGCCGTTGGTTTGGGCGTCGCGATTGTTGGGCAATCCATTGCCCGAACGCGTCGCCGGTTCTGACCTGGTCCCGCTGTTGATCGAAACAGCGGTGCGCAAACAATATCGGATTTTCTTTCTTGGTGGCTCGCCAGAGATCGCGGCGCAAGCTGTTGCCAATCTCAAACAGAAACATCCGCAGGTTGTTATTGCCGGACATTTCTCGCCGCCGGTTGCGAACTTGTTCGAGATGGATCACGTGGAGATTTGTCGCCAAATCCGCGAAGCCAAACCTGATCTGTTGTTCGTTTCTTTCGGTTGTCCCAAACAGGAAAAGTGGATTGCGATGCATTATCGCGATCTTGGTGTTCCAGTGTCGGTTGGCGTCGGTGCGACGATTGATTTCCTTGCTGGAAAAGTTTTGCGCGCCCCGCGATGGATGCGCGGGACCGGGACCGAATGGTTATTTCGACTCGCGCAGGAGCCGCGCCGATTATTCAAGCGTTACATGCGCGGCCTGTGGATTTTCACATGGGCGATTCTGTTGCAATGGTGGCGTATGCAATTGCGCGGGGTAACAAGCCGATCCACGCCACGGATCAATCCGGTGAAGAACAAAAAACAATGGCAACACATTGTCTTCCCGAAACGCGTCGATGCCGATGCGGTGCGGCAATACTCCTTGCTTTGCGCGAACGCTCTTGCCTCATCGCAAACCTGTCTGCTCGATTTGCAGCGCGTGCGTTTCATCGATAGCACCGGAATGGGCTTGCTCGTGCGTTTGCAACGACACGCTCGAATTGCCGGTCGAAAAATAATCCTGCTCGCGCCCAGTTCCGCTGTTCGTTCGGCTTTGCGGCTGATGAAGGTGGATAAGTTCTTCACCATCGCCAACGATCAGGCTTGTGCGCAACAGATGATCAATGGCAACCGTTTCGACGGTCCTGTGCTGGTCCGACCCAATTATTATCCATGGAAGCCGTCTATCTTTTGGCAGGGCGAGATCACATCGCGAAACGTCGATGAAGTTTGGAAATCTACATCGAGCGAATTCCTTCAACGTTCGACG
>JAQGOW010000292.1 GCA_028293405.1 Verrucomicrobiales bacterium | reverse complement strand
TTAACGCATACCAAAGTCAAGCCGGAGTAGCCTGATACAACGTTGGGGACAAAGTAATTAGACTTACTAAGTCGTTAGGCAAGATGCGGGTTGCTTATATTGCTATTGATCGGATTTGACTGAGTTGTACAACGTAAAATAGAGACCTTGGCGAGCGAGAAGTTCCGCTTCGGTTCCAACTTCCGCGATTTGGCCGGCGTTCATTACTACAATTCGATCTGCCAAGCGCGCGGTGGATAATCGGTGGCTTATGAGGAATGTGGTGCGGTTCTTGGTTAACTGACGCAACGCTTGCAGCAGTGCCGCTTCGGTCTCGGCGTCCAAGGCGCTGGTCGGTTCGTCCAAAATGAGAATGGGCGCGTCTTTCAAGAGGGCGCGGGCGATGGACAGGCGCTGCCGTTCACCGGCAGATAGTGTCGCACCGCGCTCGCCTATGATGGTGTCGTATTGTTTTGGCAGGCGTTGGATGAAGGAATCGGCATTCGCAACTTTGGCGGCGGCTTCGATTTGCGCGCGAGTTGCCTGTGGAGAGCCGTAGGCGATATTGGCAGCGATCGAAATCGGAAATAGGAAGGGCTCTTGGGAAACGATCGCCACCTGGTATCGCAACGTTTTCAACTGCACATCGCGAATGTCTTTGCCGTCAATCAAAACGCGCCCTTGCCCCGGATCCAAAAAGCGCGGCACGAGGCTGATCAATGTGCTTTTGCCCGCGCCGCTCGCGCCAATTAATGCGATTGTTTCGCCGGGGTGGACGTCGAGCGTAATATTATGCAACACCGGTCGCGCCGGTTGGTAGCCGACGGTTACGTTTTCGAATTGCACACGGCCACGAATCGGTGGCAGCGCGAGGGCGTTTGGCTGATCGGCAATTTCCTCTTGCGCCTGCAACACTTCCAAAACGCGGCGCGCGCTACCAGCCGTGCTTTGCACGACGGACGACGTGTACATTATTGACTGCAACGGTGTGTAGAGGGAGCCAAGGTAGGAGAGGAAAAGCAGGATTGTGCCGACACTCATGGTGCCGGCCAGTCCGTGCCGGCCCGCAATCCAAAGCACTCCGGCGGTTCCCACCGAGGTGGCCGTGCCGATGAGTAACTTGAATTGTAACTGCACGTTCGTCAACGACATGGTCGCGGCGAAGCTTTCGTTGAGGTTGGTTTGGAGGCGACGTTCATTTGCGGGTTCGAGGCCGTAGGCTTGAACGATGGGGATGGCCGCGAATGTTTGTTCGACGATCCCGAAAGCGCGGCCTTCGATTTCTTGTTGTCGAGAGCCGCGCTCGATCATTGGTTTTGCGTAAATGAAGAACGCCAATCCCATCAACGGAACAATGGCCATCGAAAACAGGGTGAGAGTCGGGTCGTTGCGCCACAGGATGATGAACATCAGGACGAGCGTTACCACTGCGGTGACCATCGGTAACATCGCGTCCTTCACGATCACTGAAACACAATTGCAGTCGGAGGTGACGCGCCGAATGTTGTCGCCGACCGATTTGCCCGCGTGAAATCGCAGGGAAAGACGCTGAAGTTTCGCAAAGAGGTCAGCGGCCAAATCGTAGACGATGCGTTGACCGAAGGTGACGTTTGCATAGGCGTCGGCCACTTCAACGATCCAACTCAGTACGAAAAGAAAGGCAGTGGCGGCAACGCTCCACAGGATCAGATTACTGGTGGTCGAGGCGCCGGGGAGTTGATCAACGAGACGCTGAAGCGCGGGCGTGGCTGCTTTGTGTTGTAGCACGTAATCGACCAGAAACACCATCGGCCAAGGCTTTAGCAGCTCCACTCCGGTCTTGAGAAGCATTGTGCCAAGGACGGACGTCAACGCGAGCCAGCGCCGAAAAGCGTAGCCGAGCGCCCATCGGCACAAGCTCGGGATTGTGTTCGTTGTTGGAGGCGCGCTCATGGGCCGGTGGATGCGGTAGCAGCGCCGTCGCGGGACGGGAACTGGAGTTGGTGCAGTTGCGCGTAAACGCCGTTGCGCGCGAGTAATTCCTGGTGCGTGCCGGTCTCGCAAATGCGGCCAGCCTTCAAAACCGCAATGAAATCGGCGCGACGAATCGTGCTCAAACGATGAGCGATAATCAGAGTGGTTCGACCGGTCATCAAGCGATCGAACGCGTCGAGCAACAGGGTTTCCGTTTGGGAATCGAGCGCGCTGGTGGGTTCGTCCAGGATGAGGATGGGCGCATTTTTCAGGAGCGCGCGCGCAATCGCGATGCGCTGGCGTTCACCGCCGGACAGTGTCGCGCCGCGTTCGCCCATGATGGTGTCGTAGCCTTGCGGCAGTTGCGTGATGAAATCGTGGGCGTTGGCATTGCGAGCGGCGTCTTCGATGTCTTTACGCGAGGCATTGTCTCGTCCCAAACCGATATTTTCGGCAATCGAGAGCGGGAACAAAAATGGATCCTGCATGACGATCGATACTTGTGAACGCAAGTCGGCCAAGCGCACGTCACGCTCGTACTGACCGTCGAGGAGCACGCGTCCACTTGTTGGATCCAGAAAACGAGGGATCATGTTTACCAGCGTGCTTTTTCCCGCGCCGGTTGCGCCGACGATTGCCACGACCTGGCCGGGGCGGATTTCAAGTGAGATATCCGAAAGCACGGGTCGGCCCGTTTCGTAACCAGCGGTTACGTTTTCGAATTGAATATGGCCTTGGGCTCGAGCTAG
>JAQGOW010000289.1 GCA_028293405.1 Verrucomicrobiales bacterium | reverse complement strand
ACCGCGCCTGCCGCCACCCAGCGCCACCGCTTGCGAGGTCGCGTTGTGACGTCAGGCGTGCTTTCGCGCCCTTTCGCTTTTTCCGGCAAGCGCACGTGGCCTTCGCGCATCACCATCTGCAACACCTCGGCCAGGTGCATCGCCTTGCGTCCGGTCTGTTGCAAAATTTGTTCATGGCAACTGAAACCGTTCGTCACGATCAATATTTCGTGATCCGTCTTGCGCACTTCCGGCAACAACACACGCTCCCCGCACTTGATCGAAACGTCATAATGATCGCCCGTTTCAAACCCAAACGCGCCCGCCATGCCGCAACAACCTGAATCGAGCAGCTTGTAATTCGGCAACGCCCGTTTCAGTACCGCTTCCTCATCCGTCATTCGCATTACGGCTTTGTGATGACCATGGCCATGCACGATGGCGTGTTCGTCCAACTGCTTTTCAGGATAATCCGGCGCGTGCTTGTTGAGAAATTCGCTCAACAAAAAAGTCTGCTGTTTCAACCGCTTCGCATTTTGATCGTGCGGAAACAAGTTCCCCATTTCGTCGCGAAACACCGTCGCGCAACTCGGCTCAAGCACCACCATCGGCGTGCCATCCTGAATCGCTGGGCTAATCGTATCTAAAATGTTCTTCAACCACTTCTCCGCCATATCCAGCATCCCGTAATCGTAAAGCGGTCGGCCGCAGCACATGTTCGCTTCCGGCACTTCCACCTTGAATCCCGCATCTTCCAGCACTTCCACCGTGGCGCGCGCGATTTGCGGATGAAAGTAGTTATTGAACGTATCCGGCCACAGGATGACTCGCGGCTTGTCGTTCAAAGTCATTGGTACCTTGCGACTGCGGAACCAGTCCTTGAACGTCTGTTCCGCAAATGGCGGCAATTTCCGCTGCGGCGCGATGCCTATTATCTTTTTCGCGATTCCCGCAAACATCGCGTGTTGGCCGAAAAAATTCGCGATCTTCGGCATGAAGCTCGCCAGGTGCGCCCACTTGTGAATCAGCCCGAACGCATACGCGTGCACCGGTCGCAACCGACGATGATAATAGTGTGAAAGAAATTCCGCCTTATACGTCGCCATATCGACATGCACCGGGCAATCACCCTTGCACCCTTTGCACGACAGACACAGGTCGAGGCTCTCTTTCACCGCTTCACTGCGCCAACCTTCTTTGCGCAGCTCACTGCCGTTGAGCATTTCGAAAAGCAACCGCGCCCGTCCGCGGGTCGTGTGCTTCTCCTCGTGCGTAACCATGTAGCTGGGGCACATCGTGCCGCTCTCGTGCCGTCGACATTCGCCCACACCGACGCAGCGTTCCATCGCGTGCGAAAAACTGAATCCGTCCACGACATATTTAAAATGCGTTTCCGGTTCGGGCGGTCGATAAGTCGACCCGTAACGCAAATTTTCCGTGATGCCATAAGGCCGCACCACCTTGCCCGGATTCATTTTCCAATCCGGATCCCAAATGCCTTTAAATTCCTCGAATGCTTCGATCAATTCGCGCCCGAACATTTTCGGCAACAAATCCGCGCGCGATTGCCCATCGCCATGTTCGCCAGAAAGCGAACCGCCATGTTCCAAACATAAATCCGCCGCTTCACTCAAAAAACCGCGCCACTTGCGAATCCCTTCCGCCGTCTTCAAATCAAAGTTGATCCGGCAATGAATGCACCCTTGGCCGAAATGTCCGTACAGCGACGTGACATAATGATACTTGTCCAGCAGCCTCTTGAACCCGCGCAGGTAATCGCCGACCTGCTCTGGCGGCACGGCGGCATCTTCCCATCCTTCCCAATTTTCCTGCTCGCCAGGAATGTGCGCAGTTGCGCCGAGACCGGACTCGCGAACGTGCCAAATTTCTTCCTCTTCCTCACGGTCGTCGAACAGCTTCATCGATGGCGCGCCCGGTTTCAGTCGCAACTTCGCCATGACCATGCGCGCTTTTTCATCGCTCTCAGCCTTCGTGTTTCCGCCAAACTCCACAAGCAACCACGCCTTGCCAGGCGGCAACATTTTGATGTGATTCTTCTGCAGCCCTTTCAACTTGAGATCGTCGACGAACTTGAAATCCAACGCTTCCAGTCCCGTCGGTTTATGTTCCGCAATAACCGGCGTATGATCCCCGGCGCTGAACACATCGCGATAACCGAGCACGAGCAACGAGCGCGCCGGCGGACTGTGCACCAGATTCACCGTTGCTTCCAAAACCATCACGCATGTGCCCTCGCTGCCGACCAGCGCTCGCGCGACGTTGAAACCTTCCTCGGGCAAAAGTTCGTCGAGATTATAACCGGACACGCGTCGGGGAATTCGCGGGAACCGTTCGCGCACTAAACCGGCGTAACAATCGCGCAAGGATTGCAGCCGCGCATAAATCTCTCCTTTGCGTCCACCCTGTCGAATCGTCGCATCCAACTCCGCCATCGTCGTCGGCCCAACCGTCATGCGCGTGCCGTCGTAGAGCAAAATGTCCAACTCGTGCACGTTGTCCGCCGTGCGACCCGCCATTTGCGAATGCACCCCGCACGAATTGTTTCCAATCATCCCGCCCAACGTGCACCAGCGATGCGTCGCCGGATCCGGCCCGAACGTCAGATGATACTTCTCTGCCGCGCAGCGCAAATCCTGGCAAATCACCCCGGGTTGCACTCGCGCCAATTTGCGCACGGGGTCGATCTCCAAAATCTTGTTCATATATTTGGAGTAATCGATAATGACAGCCACGTTGCAACACTGCCCCGCGAGACTCGTCGCACACCCGCGCGAGGTAATCGGTGCGCCGAATTTGTGGCACAACTTCGCAGTCTCGATCACATCCTCCGCGTCGCGCGGGATTACTACCCCAATCGGCACCTGTCGATAATTCGATCCATCAGTCGCATAGAGTGCCCGACTCCCCGGATCAAACCGCACCTCACCTTTTATTTTGCGCTTGAGCTGACTGGCCAAGCTCTGGGCCTGATCGCTGGAGATGGTGGGAAATTTTCGCGGAGCAGCGGTTCCGCGATCCTGCTGCATTGCAAATTCGGAAATCATGCCATTAAGCGCGAATCCCTTGAATGCCGAAAACGGCAAGCCACATTCGCGTGCGGTAACCTACGTACCTTTCCATAGGGCGCAATGGGGACACGCCCCTTTTCACTTTTTAACGAGCAGGTCGGCTGCCTAGTGCCCACCAATTTTCGTCATCAGAAATGCGGTCAAAAACCCGAGGACAGTGATTAGACCTGTGAAATTATGCGCTTCAGCAAAAGCTTCTGGCATCATCGTGTCAGAAAGCATCGCCAAAATTGCGCCAGCAGCAACTGCTGTTGTCGCCGCGATGACTTCCGGCGAGAATCTGCTGAAAACCGAGTATCCAACGACCGACGCCACCGCCGAAACAATCGCGATGCCGGACCAAACTCCGAAAACGTACCGGGCCGAGCGGCCTGCCTTTTTCATTCCCGCAGAACTCGACAATCCTTCCGGCAAATTTGACAAGAAGATCGCTGCAACCGCAACCATTCCCACTGAACCGCCGCCGATTAATGTCACGCCGATGGCGATCGATTCAGGGATGCCATCCATCAACGCGCCCAGTGCAATTGCGAGCCCGCTTCCCGATTGTTGCTCCTCGCTAGGTTGCTGGCTTCCCGAACGCTTCCGATGTTTCGCGCCATGTCGGGCGAGCAGCCAGTTCGCTCCGCTGAACGCCACTGCTCCGCTTACGAACCCGATTGCCGCAGACACAAAACCGCCCTGACGATACGCTTCGTCCATCAAGTCAAATGATAACGCTGAGATCAGTACCCCACCTCCGAACGCCATGATCCATGCGATAATCCGTTGCGACACCGCTGCGAGGTATCCTATAGCCGCGCCGATCAACAAAGCGGACCCGGCGAAAAGGCCCCACAACCCCGCTTCTAACCAGACCGGCATAAGTATGCGCCATTAGGCCAGCTGTTGTTGCTCCCACGAATTTTCCAAGTAGTTCATAATCTTCCGGCGTTGTCCTCCGAAGGAGCCAACTCAAAGTATCCGCGGAACCGCCGGTGAATGGATTGAACTTCCCAGGGCTCCTTACAAATGCGGACTCGGTTCGTGCTGCGGCTACAATGACCTGTTTGCTGTGTCATACACTTCCCAATAAGAACGCTCGTTTAAAGTGGTGTTCACTCAAGTCGGTGGATACCTGAAAAATTCCGAGGCGCACTCTCGTCAGTCCGAGGTGTCACATGAAGGCCGTGCTCGCCCAGAACACGGGCAACTCTGATCCAGGAAGGACGGTGTTCCGGCGCGGCTATATACCAGAGCAGGCTGCTAGACGGCAAATATGTCACACTCAGCGTGCAAACCGGTCACAGCTCACGTCAGACGAAGAACAACCCCATCTAATCATCATCACGGGAAATGATTGCCACGTCCTGAGGAACCCGACTGACGGCAACGCGATCCCATTATACCGCGAACCGATGATGACGCATGGCAAACCAGCGCTGCCTCGGTTCGGCAGATTGGAGCAGCACCCATTCAGCCGGGTGCTTCGTCTTCGCTAGACTTTCCAGGCCCTTGGGCGATCGAAGCCGAAACGGCAAACGGCTCGCATGCGTTTCCAAAACGTAGCCAGCCTCGACTGTTCGCCAGGCAGTCAAACGGTCCAACGGCCGTCACGAATATGATCGAGAATCACCGCAGCGTCTGTGCCACCAACGAGGTTTTTGCGGTAGTTGATTCATTGTTCACAAACATTCAGCAGATCCGAACGGCATTTTCGAGCGGCCAGATAAATTAGCAAAATATCGAGGATGTGCCGAAGGTCAACGGCAAGCACATGTCCGCCCTCACGTCGCGAACTGATAGCGAAATTGCTTTTTGACGCTGGCGCGGTTAAGCACGAAACGCTGATTCTCAGGCCCAACGAACTGATCGGACGTGACCCAAATGCGCCAGTCGCCGATCCAAACATTCCGATGGCTAAGCAAGTCCAGGACGCTGTCGCCACGTAAAAGTTCGTTCTTAAGGCGGCAATTGCAGACGGAAAAATCGCGCCGGGAAGTTCGTGTCGGGAATGCGACGCAGGCTGCTATCGAATAGCGTCGTGAGTTGCGACCATGAACTGAGGTTTGTGGAACCTTGCAAATTGTAAGCCATTCCTTGCTGCCCGTGCACCTGTAGAAACGCGCTGATCGCGTCTGCGCCTACGGAAAAATTGGGCGCATTTGTTAAACTCACGATCCACGAATCAAGCAAAGCAACGCCAGTAGGATCCACAAGCGTTTTGGCCAAAGGCGGCATTGCAGTGTTGTCCATCGCATTCAAGCGGACGCGCATCACGGATTGTGTAATGCTCCCGGAACGAATGACACGTGCGCCGGTAATGCATAGCGTATTGAACGCTGCCGCATTCACGATAGATTGATTTGTAATAGCCGTGTCGAAACGACCATCCCACCCTGCTTGAGACACGCCACCAGGTCGGTGGCAAAACGCACAGTTCGCA
>JAQGOW010000283.1 GCA_028293405.1 Verrucomicrobiales bacterium | reverse complement strand
GTAGCTCGTGCGACCAACGCCGGTGCCCATGAAGAGCTGCTGGATGTCCTTTAAGCGGCAGGCGGTCTTGTTGATGAAGTATTCGGAACCGCCATCGCGAAAGACGCGGCGGGTCAAGGTGACTTCGTCGTACGCGATATCCACACCGGCGGCACGGAGGTTTTCAGCATCGACACCGCCAAGGGTCAACGACACTTCTGCCATGCTCAGAGGCTTGCGACTGTCTGTGCCGTTAAAGATGACGTCGGCCATTTCGCCGCCACGCAAAGCTTTGGCGGATTGTTCGCCAAGTACCCACCTAATAGCGTCGGATACGTTGCTCTTACCGCAGCCATTGGGGCCTACAATGGCGGTTACGCCCGGCTGGAAGTTCAGGGAAGTCTTGTCAGCGAAGGACTTAAACCCTAAAACCGTTAGATTCTTCAGATACATGGTTCGGGAGAGTTATAAAGGTTGGTCAGAGGCTGTAAAGCCAAAAACACCAGATGTTGTGGGTTCGACCGAAGGCATGCACCATGAATGGACAAAACCATCAAAAAAGGCCGCAAAACGGCACAAAACGCGCAAAGTTGGAAAAAGACAAAAAATTTCCTGCCGGTTGCTGTGGGTAGGCAACTGTGGCGAAATTGGTTTTCGCGATTGGGTCGTAGGTCCTCCTGATCGAACTGCGGACGTCAGACTAGCTGAAGCTGCTACTGAAGTCAAACAATCTGTGGATTGGTCTTTAACCACAGATGGACACAGATCACCACAGATGGCGGAGTTTTTCCGGGAAGGTGTATTTAGGTGTATCTTGGTGTATTCCGCCGTTCCGTTGATCGGCTGAAACTCGACCCGATAAATTTCATTTTGGTTCGGTTTGCTTCGGTTTACCTCGGTTTGGTTCGGGAAACTTCGAAAACGGTCGCTTGAACCGCGGAAAATAATATTTTTTAAACCGATACTAACCGGTACAAGTCGATACCAACCGGTACGCACCTCGGAAGGTAAACTCGCTACTTTGGCAACGAATGTCGCTACAAAGCTGGATTCTGCCCGCACTGGCGTTCCGGTTGTTTTCACTGGTGACCTTTCTGTTCATGTTGATTGACCGACACACCCGTGCCGGAGGGAGGAAGAGACTACATGAAAGCTACTAACCCGTCAACTGTGTAGTCACCGCTAAAGCGCTAGTCACTGAAGGGATTGTGGACTTCGACGCCGGTGTGTTCGAAATGTTGGATGTTTCGCGTGGCGACGACTAAGCCATGGGCGGCTGCGGTTGCGGCGACGATGATGTCTTCGGTGTCGATGATGCGGCTGTTTTGTTTAAGGCGCTGAACAATTTCCGCCCATTTGACGGCGACGGGTTCGTCGACCGGCAAGATTGAGTCGCGCCACTCGGAGCGCAGCTTCTCAAACCATCGGTTTAACTGAACCTTTTTGCGTCCGTAATCGCGGTCGAGGATGCCTTCGTAAATTGCGTAGATCGTGACGGCACTGATGAACAGGTCTCCTTGGGCCAGGAATTCGACGACGCGGCGATCGGGATTCGGTCGGGTGGATTCGGAAATGACGTTGGTATCGAGCAGGTAGCTCATTTGTCGCGGAACGCGCGGAGCGGTTTGCTGGCGCGAGCGGGAAGGCCGAGTTCCACGGGACAGGCCAAGAGGTGTTTGCCGAGACCTGGTTTGCGATCGCGCGAAATCTTCTGCAGGCGGACCGTACCGTCCCCTTCCACTTCAACGTTGAAATCGTCGCCGGGACGAAGCGACAAACGTTGGCGCACTGCTTTGGGTATTACCAGTTGGCCGCGTTCTGACATCGTGGTGGTCACACCTAGAGCATAGGTTGCTTGGGTGCACCACTCAAGTATGAAAATCATACCGGTGTCACCAAACAAGGTTTAGCCAGGGACTTACGGTCAGCAACTTTGATGAAAGAATGGAGGACGAGGAGGATGACGATTACGAATTGCGTCAGCTAAGTCGGCCGAAGGATGTCCTCGGACCCGTTCTCGGTTCCTCGATAGTTGGGATGGGGTTGGCACCTATTCCCTTAAGCATCAACGTTTCTGTATATGTATATTTGATAGAGGGCTCTTGAACTCTTTTGAAATTCTGCGAAGTTATGTCAAAGGCGTTTAGGGAAACATTTAGAAGCTAAATATTATGCCTGACCAAGCTCAAAAAAATCGCCCCGTAGCACCGAGCGGCGGCGGCGGCGGCGAGGGGCCCAGCGCTCCTAAGGTAGAGAAACCCAACACGGAAGAATTGCTCAAACGCATGCGCAAGGTCGATCCCGACCAGGCCAAACGATACCGCCAACGCACCGGGCAATGAGCCATTCATTAACGATTGCGGGCGATTTTCTCGGCCTGCTGCAGACGCATGGGGTGTCGCCGGTTAAAGTGGAATCTTCGGCGGCAGCCCCCATTCAAACTCACGCCACAACGGTTTTTGCCTTTCATTGCGCTGACGGGGTTTTGATGGCTGGGGATCGTCGTGCAACGGCCGGTAATATCATCGTCACGGATCGCGTTGATAAGATTATCGAAATTGATTCGACCTCGTTGCTGGCGATTGCCGGCGTTCCCGCGACAGCGTTTGAAATGGCGCGGACGTTGCAGACGTCTTTTGAGTATTATCGGAGAAGCCAGCTTCAACCGTTGAGCCTTCCGGCACGAGTTCGAGCGCTGGCCCGGCTGTTACGTGAAAACCTGCCGATGACCTTGCAAGGGGTTGGGGTGGTTGTGCCGTTGTTTGCGGGTGTTGACCAGACGGTCTCCCCTGCCCAACCGAGGATTTATTTCTACGACCCACTTGGAGCGCAATTCCAGGCTGTGGGCTATGCGGCGTCGGGATCAGGATCGGGGACGATTCGCAGCGTGCTGAGCTTTGAGGAGAATTATGGGAAACCGAAGCCGTCGCAGATGAAGATCAAGGATGCGGTGCGGTTTGCCTTGCGTTGTTTAATGACGGCTTCTGAATTTGATTCGGCGACCGGCGGAGTGAATCCGGCGGGTGATACGTTTGCGACCTTAAAATTGCTGACGGCGAATGGTATTGAGACGATTTCGGAAGCGAAGCAGAAGGAGTTTCTTGCAGCTTAAATTCGAAGCACGAGTGTCGAAACAAATCCGAATGACTGAAGGTTCAAGACTGATTAGAGCCTCGTCACCTCGGCTGCTACAAAGTGAAACAAAATGACTGAGGAACCATACAGGTGGTTAGAGGCGGTATCGAACCGCCGCGATTATGTCCGTGAACAACTCAAGGGCGGCGCGCCCGTTTTCGCTGCCAGTTTGCCCGACGGAATTTTGTTGGTTGGCGTCGGCAGCGGGCAATCGAAGGTGTTCGAGCTTTTTGATCGACTCGCGCTCGCCGGACTCGGGCATCCGGCGGATATTGAAAAGATTCGGCAGGCAGCGATCGATGCTGCGCACATGGAAGCGTTCACGCGCGCGCCGGAAGATGTCAGTTTGCGACGGTTGGTCAGCTTTGGTTTGAGTCCGCAGCTTAAAACGAATTTCGAACAAATTTACAGCGCGCCGTTCCTCGTGGAATTGCTGCTGGCTGAATTAGGCAATGAACCCGGCAAAGATATGTTGTTCCGGTTGCATTTCGATGGTTCATTTCAAATGCAGATGGGCGGCATTGTCACGGCGGCTTCGACGACGGATGGTGAAGCGTCGGC